>JAJRUL010000024.1 GCA_024277795.1 Candidatus Zixiibacteriota bacterium | reverse complement strand
GAGAACCCCTCAATTGTTGTCAGAATCCCTTGTTCAGACGGAGGAGTATCAAATGATTAGAGTGCTGATCGTTGATGATGAAGATACCGTACGACTGCTCTATCAAAAGGTACTTGAGAGCTATGGCTGGACAGTACAGTCTGTTGCGCATGCTGAAGAGGCGATAGAGATCGTTCAGCAGGAGAGTTTTGATGTGATAGTACTAGATATAGAGATGCCCGACATAAATGGATTAGAACTCTTACCGCGTCTCAGAGAAATTACACCGGATACACGCATTATACTCAATACTGCTTACTCAGTTTACAAGACTGATTTTCACTCATGGTTTGCTGATGACTATTTGGTAAAATCATCTGATTTGACAGAACTAAAACAGAAAATTGAAGAATTGGTAGGAAGCTAATGAATGAGTTGTCTGATACATCATCTGATAGAGATATAGTAGATCAAGTAGATGAACTCAATGAGGAAGTGAAAGTCCTCGCTTTGAACTTAGCAATATATCTCGCTCGAGCTAAGGGAGAGTCAGACCAATTGCAGAGATTGGAGCCTGACTTTATACGACTAGTCAACGGTGCTGTTAAGGTGGTGAAAGAACTTGCATCAGTCATAAACGCCGCAAGAAATGATGAAGCTCTTGCGCTTGATCAACCCTCAACAGGAACTGGACGAGATCAAATTGAAGTGAGGCTGAGGTCATTGTTAGAACAGTGTAACAGAATCATGGCTTCATTGGCTAACTCCTAATTGAACGAATGATAGTAAAATCACATTGGAATCATACAATTTCTGAATACTGAAGGGATTTATATGTTTGTCGATACTAAACAAGAAGGAATTAACGATCCAAACAAGACATTTGCTTGTGGATCGTGGTGAGGCGACTATGCAAAAGATTGATACACATCTACTTATGACAGCCGCGCAGGAACGGGGCAAGCCATTCAACGTCCTAATCGTTGATGATGAAAAATGGGTGCGTGAAGTATTCCGTGACTATTGTGACCTGACTTCAGCTATTTCTGTCGATATCGCTCAGTCTGGCAGTGAAGCAATGAGCAAAGTACAATCAACAGATTATGATCTGATGACCCTTGATCTCATTATGCCGGATATGTCAGGGCTGGATGTACTTGAGGCTGTTAAGAAAATCGCTCCAAAGCTCCCAGTTATGATTGTTACAGGGAATGCAACCGACAAACTTGTCAATGAGGCCGGAGTTATGGGCGCTCGGGGAGTGCTCTATAAACCAGTAACAATTGATGGATTCCTGGCCGAATTAACTTCGGCATTGATGAAGAATACAATAGCATAGATCGGGTTTAAGGAGTTGAATATGGGAACTGCAAGTCATGCAGGGCGTAATTACGATAAGAGCAATGTATCAATTCTTGTAGTTGATGATGAAGAGATGATGAGGTCTTTGCTCCACAAAATATTATCCCGAGAGGGGTTCAATGTAGAGACAGCAGAAGACGGAATTTATGCATTGGAAAGACTCAGCGAGAAAAATTACCATGTCGTTATATCTGACATGAAAATGCCAAGAATGAACGGTTTTGAACTGCTAAAAGAGGCAAAAGAAAAATATCCTAATACAGGTGTGATTATCATGACGGCATATGGGGATACATATACAGTTAAGGACGCCTTGTTACTTGGTGCGGATGAGTACATTACTAAACCGTTCAAAAGTTATGAAATATCACTTGTCGTTGATCGAGCATATTGGCGAATCATTTCTGAAGCAGATAGTATTTCATCATAATGGGGGTTGATGGATGAGCAATCCTTCTGAAACAGTATCTTTAACAAAAGGGACACGGCTGGTCAGAGTTGTTATCACAAAAGACAATATGGCTGCTATGATGGCTCTAATATCACCTGAGCCAGGAGATCCTGAAATTACTGAAGAGATTGTGCGTGATGCTATTGCTCGTGCTGGAGTTGTGCATGGCATCAATTGGGATGTTGTCAAAAAAGCTATCGAAAAACATGAATATGAGGTTCCAACTAAGATTGCCGTAGGAACTAAGCCCAAAAAAGGTGCGGATGCATATTTCGAATATACATTTGAAACTGAAGGTAAGCATACTCCAGAAGAAGATAAAGATGGACGCATTGATTACCGTAATCTCAGTTTTCTTCAGAATGTCAAGGAAGGGGAAGTTCTTGTCACTAAGACTCCTCCACAAAAAGGGATTGATGGTAAAGGAGTCGATGGCACTATAATCAAAGCTCCGATGGGAAGAGACATACCACTATTACGAGGACAAAATACAAAGGTATCCGATGATGGCCTAAAGCTTTTGGCTGCAACCAGTGGTGCTATATTCTTTTCTCGGGGGCAGGTTGCTGTAAATGACTTGACAGTTATCAGAGGCGATGTCGATATGTCGACAGGGAATATCGAATGTCTCGGATCGTTGAAAATAAGTGGTGATATACATGCGGGCTTCTCACTGTCAGTTGGTGGAAATCTTGAAGTACATGGAAATGTCGAAGACTGTAATATCGAATGTAAAGGCAATATCCTTATCAAAGGGGGGTGCTTCGGGAAAAGCGCAGGTTGCATTCATGCGGGTGGCAATATTGTGGTGAAATATGCTGAAGGGATGAAAATAACCTCCGACCAGTCTGTTACTGTAGGGGGAGAACTCCTCAACTGTCATGTTCATGCTAAAGATTTTGTTGAGCTAAAAGGACAACGAGGGAGGATAATTGGTGGAGAGATCTATGCTGGAAGAGAAATCCGTGCCTACAGCATAGGTTCAGAAGCAGGAACTCAAACTGTTTTGCATGCCGCTTTTGATGCTGAACTAATGCAGAAGTATCGTGAGATAGAAGGAGAACTTGTCCGAATTGAATCTGATATAATCCGAGTAAAAGACTCCCTTCTGAAACTGCATCGCCTAAGAATTGATGGAAGGCTTAATGATCAGCAAGCTCAGATATTAAAACAACTTGAAGAGTTCAAAGCATCTGTACCTGGTGAGATCGAATCTCTTCGAACCGCGAAAGCTGAAGTTGAAGAGAAGATTAAAGAGATGGATTCTGCAGTGGTCATAGTCGAACATATCGCCTATCCCGGAGTATCAATCCATTTTGGTCATATCTACAAAGAGATCACCGAACAGGCGGAATCTGTCAAATTCACAATGGAGACAAACCACGTCTCCATGTCAGAGTATCACAAAGAATCCGGTTGATATTTCAATACTTATAGTCAAGTCAGTATTGTTACTACAAGATCAGAACTTGCATATTGATACTGAGAATTCAGTATGCCACAAATCCCGAACTTTCGAAAATTGCCTTTTCTAAGCATTGAAGAGTGAAAAAGAGCTTGAACAGAGTTCAGAGAATAAATATATTCTTTGTGCTTACATGATTGACGGAGAGGTGGCCGAGCGGCTGAAGGCGGTGGATTGCTAATCCATTGTAGGTCTAATGGGCTTACCCAGGGTTCGAATCCCTGCCTCTCCGCCATATTTTATTGGGGAAAGGGTATCAGAAAAGGCTTAGCTTGGGACTTACACAGAGGTAATCAGATTAAGGGTGATCACAGGACTATAGTAGGTAATCCCCACAAGTTACACAAATTATCTCTTTTTGGTTGTAAACCTCAGCTTGGGTAGTTTTGTAGCTTCAACTAGAAGTTGAGCTCGTTTGTTGATATCTTCCTCCTTCAGTGAGCTTGTCTTACGACAGCTAAAACTTTGAACACAATATGATGCTAGTGTTGTACCTGCGACTGTTGCTCGACGGTAGGCAGTTTCGTCGAGTTTCTTCGATGATGACAGGCACCCCATAAAGCCACCTGCAAATGAATCGCCAGCACCCGTAGGATCGATTACCTTGGTCAAGGGAATTGCAGGAAGAGCGAAGAAAGAATCTTTACCAAAAAGCAAAACACCGTGTGCTCCCAGTTTAATAATGACACGTTTGGCCCCGAGCTTCAGGAGTTGTTGAGCGGCAACAGGGATTGAATTTGTTTCACATAATTGACATGCTTCGCCATCGTTGATGCAGATAATATCCACTTTACGAAAGACTTTTTTCAACAGCTCAGGTGCGGAAGTTATCCAGTAGTTCATCGTGTCGCATAATACAAGTTTCGGTTTGTTGATTTGGGAGAGAACGTCCAATTGAAGAGCAGGATGGATATTACCCAACAGAACAAATGGAACATCTTTGTACGACTCAGGTAAATCGGGTCGAAAACTTTCAAAGACGTTCAGGTGAGTTTCACGAGTAAATGCCTGTCCCATATCTTTTTCATAATAGCCTGACCAATGAAATGTTAATCCGTCTTTGATAGTTTGCAAACCTTCAAGATCAATCCCCCTACGTTTGAGCAGGTTGATATTCTTTCGTTGAAAATCTCCTCCAACAACACCAACAATTCCCGGATTGGAGAAATATGAGCCTGCTACCGAAGCGTAGACAGCTGAACCTCCAACAGCATGGTCAACACTTCCGTGTGGTGTTTCGATCGTATCAGTTGCAACCGACCCAACAATTAACAGATTCATTTGTAGCTTCTCCTTAGTCAATGATTATCCAGTATTATATGTTAGTATGGGTGTGACGGATATCATCGTCAAGTAAGAAAGATCATTGTCCTATTTGTTGTTTACATTAATCGCAGGAGGATTATAGCTACACTACCCATTCCAGCGGCTATCGGTAGGGTAAATTGCCGTTCCTACAGATGCCTTGACAAATGTTACAATCAAAGCTATATATTGTATATTACTAATCGGCTTACAACCTTTTAGAAATCAATCTATGATTCTTCAGGCAAAGAGCCAATTCTCGTTTTCATATTTTTTACAATTCAGGAGCGATCTATGTATTCTCAGTTTTCTCTATCTGTTATTAGTTTGTGCAGGGGAACATTTGTCCTCTGTGTATTAGCATTCTGTTTATCAAGTACAACATTTGCCAAACTTGATAATACTATTAGAGAGGTACACGAACCTTTTTCTATTACCCAACAGAATGTTGTAGAAAACGAAGTAAAGCTCTCTGTTGAACCGGGGTTTTACAATTCCGTGCGTTTCGGGGCTGAACAACAACAACTTGTGTTGCCAATCAGTACATCCAAGAATCTATATTTGAATCTCAAGAGGTTCAATGTTGTTGCACCTGATGCACAATTTATTGTTGCAACATCTTCCAATCAAATTGAATCAGGATTGTCATCGGTTACATTAGTCAGGGGAGAACTTGACGGTTTGCCTAATTCCTTTGCATATGTCGCAGTTTCTGCGAGTGGTATGATTAATGGTTGGGTTGAAGGTGAGGGTGGTATCAACTATGTCATTTCGACTTTATCAGATGATTTGAATGGACCGAATTCGATTGTTACTGTGCGGCCTATTTCGGGGATTAGTGGTCTCGAAGTGCCATTTTGTGGAACAGGTGACTATCCGCCAGAGATGATAGATATCCAACGTTTGGACAAAGCACCTGCTCTTGATATGGGGCTTTACTTGCTAAATATAGCCATAGATGCCGATCAACAATTTGTAAATATCTTTGCGTCCAATGTTGATGCTTTTGATTACATTGTTCAGGTGATTGGTGCGGTTAGTTCAATCTATGAGCGTGACAATAATATACGTATGGTTCTCAAAATGGCCCGACTCTGGCCATCAGGAGGCGAGCCATTCCCTCTTGCCGATGTGGGAGGTTTTCGCAGTTATTGGCATGCTAATGAGGATACGACAGGGCTAAATATAGTCCATCTTTTTAGTGGGTCAAGGAATGCACCTTTTGGTGGGATAGCTTTTTATTCCACAACTTGTAATGGGGGGGGATATGGCATAGATGCATACCTTAATGGTAGCTTTCTAGCTCCACCTACATCACCAGATAATGGTAATTGGGATTTGAATGTCATTGCTCATGAAATGGGTCATAATTGTGGCGCACCTCATACACACGATGATTTTTTCTCACCCCATATAGATGATTGCGGAAACGGCGTGTATACGCGGGGTACAATCATGAGCTATTGTCATACTTCACAAGGTTATCAACGTAATATCGACTTGAGGTTTCATCGTTTGAATCAACAGCGGATTGCTGATGTTGTTTGGAGTGCGGGCTGTCATAGCCGTGATTGTAATGGCAACGATATTGCTGATGCAATAGATATTCTCGATGCAACTAGTGCTGATGTCAATGGTGATGGTATCCCTGATGAATGTCAGGACTGTAATGGTAACTCTGTTCTTGACCCAATTGATATTGCTAATGGTGAGCCTGATCTCGATGGCAACGGTATTCCTGACGTTTGCGAAGATGATTGTAATGCGAACGGTCTTCCTGATCAATATGAATGTTGGAATTTGTTGGCGACCGATGATGACGGAAACAACGTTCCCGATGTGTGTGACCCCGACTGCAATGGAAACTCTATTCTTGATTACAATGAGATTCAAGCTAATATGGATTTAGATTTGGATAGGAACAGAGTCCTAGATGCTTGTCAAGACTGCAATTCAAATGGTACATTTGACTGGGAGGAGCTCAATCATCAATACAGCATGTATGTGTGTAATACTAATCTAAACGATGTCCGTGAGTTTCATGGTTTAAGTGGCGTGTTAGTTAACACTCATACAGGACTTGTTGCTCCGCTTGATATTATTGTTAGCCCTGATACCACATCATTATTTGTTGCAGACCTTGGTTTGATGCAGGTGGTCAAGATTGATCTTAGCTCAGGGTCTGTCCTTCCTTTCATCGCTCCCGGTGCAGGTGGATTGGGGACTCCGAGAGCACTTGCGATTGGTCCGAGTAATGATCTTTTTGTTCTTGATGCTAGTGGGGCTGTCAAAAGATTTAATTCGACTACTGGAGCTTTTATCAGTGATTTTGTCCCATCCGTTGGTACTCCGTTGTCATCCCCTTATGGCCTTACCTTTGGACCAAGTGGAGATTTGTTTGTAACGAGTTCAGATAATACTGTTCAAAGATTTGCAAATGGCTCAGGTAGTCATATTGGAACGTTTGTTTCTGCAGGGGCTGGCGGGTTGAACAATCCGAGAGGTTTGACATTTATTAGCAGTGGCAATCTTTTGGTTGCCAGTAACAGTTCCAATCAGGTTTTGGAATATGACGGTACTACGGGATCTTTTGTTCGAGTTTTTAGTGATGAATATGGCTTTCTTACTCCGTATGATGTTGAACTTGGTCCGAATGGTAATGTCTTTATTACTGCCGACAACGGGGGACAGTGGAGAGTCTATGAATACATAGAATCAGCAGGGCGATACTACCGTTCGTTTGTGCGTGGTGTCGGTTTTCTTGATGGTGCAACAGGTTTGTGTTTTATGCCAGGTTCTCCGAACGATGTGAACAATAACTGGATCCCCGATGGATGCGAAGGTGGAGATATTGATGGTGACGGTATCTCTGATGCACTTGATAATTGTCCTACAGTTGCGAATCCTGCTCAAACAGATACAGATGGAGATGGCGTTGGAGATGTATGCGATAATTGTCTAAGTATTGCTAATCCTGATCAACGAGATGTTGACGGTGATGGTGTTGGTGATAGTTGCGACAATTGTCCTAGTTATGCCAATAGCTCGCAAACAGACTCTGATGGAGATGGACGAGGTGATTCTTGCGACAATTGTCTAAGCGTGTCCAATGCATCACAAGATGATACTGATGGTGATTTTGTGGGAGATGCTTGTGATGTCTGTCCGAATGATCCAGCGGATGATGTTGACGGTGATGGGCTTTGTGCCGATGTTGACAATTGTCCCTTAGTGTTTAATCCCGATCAGACAGATTTAAACGGTAACGGTATCGGTGATGTGTGCGAACCAGAGTTCTATGATACAGTATCAACAGGTTGTATCAATCTTTCTATAAGCAGTCAGGGTAATTTTGGTGGACATGCTCATTATGGGGCAACGATGGATTACTCAAATCAAGGTGATTGTGAAAGCCTTTATATGTATGATGGTTCTCCCGTTATTTCTTATATTACAGGGACTGATACTGTTGAACATTCTAATCTATATGGCACCAATGATTTCTTCAGGCCATCGGATGGTGCTTATGCTGATCCCGCGGTTGATTCTGGAGCGTTTGACTTCTTCAAGTCCTCAGTATTTTCAACTCCTGACTCAGCTATTCGATTTGAGAAACTATGGTACGCACCCAAAATGGTTGATTCGTGCAACTTTATCATTCAATGCCT
>JAJRUL010000023.1 GCA_024277795.1 Candidatus Zixiibacteriota bacterium | reverse complement strand
TATTCTTGCTACCGTTGCAATTCCGAGGTTTACTGAAATCACAGAAAGCTCCAAAGTAACTGCAACAAAACAAGAAATGGCAGCCCTAAAGAGAGCTCTGGTTGGCAATCCTGATTTGGTTTCAGGTGGAGAGTATATAGATCGAGGGTTTATTGGTGATCTTGGCTTTGTCCCTTCGCAACTCCCAGACCTTGTTACAAAGCCTGGTTCGCTTAGTGTCTACAACCGATTGACCAGACTCGGCTGGAATGGACCATATATTGAAGGAACAGACGGTTCCTATTTGACTGATGCTTGGGGAGCAAACTACAGTTATGACGCAACAGGAAGAAGAATCATTTCGACTGGTGGTACTGACAGCATAATTGTGTATTTCTAATATAGTAAGCGAAGTGACGGATGAGTTCTCTTAAACAACTTAAAGACAGTTTATTCTCAAAGAAGAACAAGGAAGATACGGTATCAAAAAATGATGCCAGTCCCGTAGAATGTCCTGTTCTGCCAAAAGTTGTAAGGCATATTGGCCGTCGACTCTCTTTTCACATTGATGTTGATTCGATACAGATGGCTGCTGTTCAACATACGCCCCTGAACAAAACGAATCTGTTGGAATTGAGAACTGCATACATCTCCGATAAAAACAGATCAGACTCTGAACGCACTCAACGTTTTATTGACACAATTAACAGCTTCATCGATGAATTTGGTGGACAACGTCCTGACTTGTCTATAGTCCTGTCTGGACAAGAAGTTGCTTGCCGTACAATTTTTATGCCTGAGTTGAAGAAACGAGACCTTGATTCAGCAATACGTTTCGAAGCTACACGTAAACTCCCCTTCCCCTTAGATCAGTGTGTTACAGAATGGCGTGCAACAAGATCAATACCTTCCGCGTCAAAAAACAAACTGCAAGTAAGCCTTCTCGCTGCCACCATAAAGGCCATTCAAACACCGCTGAATCTTGTTGAGCAAGATAAACGTACAGTTAAACATGCATTCCATGCACATGATGTAATCGGACAGTTGCTCCCCTACTTCAAGGACTTCAACTGTCAACGCCCGTATGCACTACTATGGATTGGCCGTCATATTTCTGAAATCTCTTTCTATCATGGATCGGGGCTTGAGTTTACTCAAGTCGTCCCTGTGGGAACAGCACACATTGGTAAAGGACCAGATGATGACCAATTCATACGTTTCGCATCAACTCTCGGTGATGAAGTCCAAACCGCTCTTGACTACTATGCAGGACAGTATTCATCAAGTTACAGCGATGCAATCTATGTATACGGCGAACTGGCATATAGTGATGAGTTACTAGAACACCTCCCGTTGCAAACAGGATTTGCATTTACCAGATTCCCGGTCGAGCTAATCCCAGTTCTTGACAATCAACCGGAAGATGTTATCAACAAATCTTTGTTCTGTTTACCTGTACTTGCGGCGGCAACCTGTCGAGCTGAGCTCCCAAGTTTGCTCCCTAGTGCAAACAAAGAAGCGCTCGAAATCCGCAAGATCGATCTCTTTGGACGTTTTGCAATTGCGGTTGTATTGGTTTCTCTCATGGCATTCTGGGGATTTCTTAACCAAAGTATCAGCACACGTCGGGGCGTGTTGTCTAGTTTAGAACGACAAGTGGAAATATTCCGGAATTCTGAAGCATACCACCAATATAATCAACTCAAAGCCGCGGTCGCTACTGCACGGTCATACATGAGCCAAATTGAAGAAGAGCCAAGCTATCTCAACTTGAATCTGAAAGAACTCTCTAAGCTGACCCCGAAACAGATCAGAATTGGCCGTTACAATCTCAATCAGCATGAAGCAACTAATCTAACGCTCCACGGCTTTGCTACTTCGAGTGATATCCCTCCAGAAGTAATATTAGCTGAATATGTTGAAAACCTCAATGCGAGTCCGTTCTACGACAATGTTTCGATTCGACGTCATGTCAAAAGAAAAACTCATCAAGGTTTTGTGATCAATTTTGAAATTGAAATGACTGGTGTCTTATGAACAAGCGTTGGCATATGTATATAGCTATAGTAATTGGCCTCTGTATACTCTTTGGTATTTTTGGTGTACGCCCATACCTCAAGAACAGTAATGCTGTCGATGCCTCAATCCATGAAGCGAGAATACAATTAGCCGATTTCAAAAGAATGCTCAATGAGCTACCCTCATGGCTAAAGGCAAGACAAGAACTTGACCTCCGTCGTGAAGAATTGAACTCAAGACTTTATGCTAAACAAAGCATACTTGAACTCTTTGAACAACTGACGATACATGCCACCAAGAACCAACTGAAAGTTACAGAAATAACACCACCCATTTCAGAATTGCTACAACTCAATAATGTTATACAAACTTCAGACCAGCCTCTCTTTCTAAATATCACTATTGCAATCGATGGGGATTATGAAAATTTCGGACGCTTTGTTCAATACATTGAAAACGCACCATACTTTAGCGGAATAAACAATTGTCTCATCATTGGTGCTGAACAATTGACCGAACCACTGCACTGCAGGGTTGGTTTCAAAGCCCTTCTTGGTCATACAGGAGAGGATTCATGAACGAGAAAACAAGACAAAGAATTGTTTTTGCATGTTTGGGGCTAGCTATCGTTTGGGGTACTTTGAATTTCGGTAAATCCAAGAAGCCAATCTCTGTGCCTGAACCTAAAACTATCAAAGCCCTTGAAGCATCTACAACTACTCGCACAGCTCAAGCACTGATTGATGTCGAACAATACGAAAAAGAAGCTTGGGGCAAAGATCCATTCAGGCACTACAGAAAGAAAAAAGAGATCACACCAGTTACCCTATCATGGAACCTATCAGGAATTGTGTATAGCCCGGACAATCAAATTGCGGTAATAAATAATAAGACAGTGCGAGTTGGCGACAGAGTCGATCAAGCACGTGTTATACAGATAAAGAAAGACCAAGTTTTAATAGAGCATCACGGCAGTCCGGTAACCTTGACTGTCACCAAAGGATAACAAACAGATGAAAAAGATATGCTATGTCGCTCTTATCCTATTTTTAGCGACACTCCACGTAAACACAGAATCAATCATGGCAAGCGAGATCGATTCCGAAACAATATCGCTCTCCCTGCAAGAAGTTCCTGTAACAACTGTACTGAATATGCTTGCTGAACAGAAGAACCTGAATCTTGTTGTATCAGGTGACATCACGGGCAATGTAACGCTTCGCCTTGAAGATGTGGCAATCCCAACGGCCTTGGAAGCAATCCTTAGCCCGGGGGGCTATAACTATTTCATCAAGGATGGTGTCATTATTGTTAAGTCTTTTAAGAATTATGCGCCAGGTGAATTGGCGGTACAATCTGTAACACTGAAATATCTCAATGCAACAACAGCAGCCAAAGCATTGGATCCAGTCAAATCATCTAAAGGACAGATAATAATACTCGATCGTAGTTCTGGTAACCGAATTACCAATGGCAAGTACACCCCTAACCGTATCCTCCTCTCCGATTTCCCCAACGTCGTTGATCAAATGGTGGCAATCATCAAAGAGATGGACACCCCTGAACGTTTGATTTCAATCGAAGTCAAGATTATTGAAACAAATATCGACAGCGAAACAAAACTCGGGCTTACATGGCCAACAGTACTCGATGCAACTTTAGGTGGCAGAAGCTCTGATTCCAGTTCTTCCACAACATCGACAACTACCAGCGGTATGAATAATTCTGCAGGGTCATGGAATCCTAATAATGGTGATTGGACATGGTCAACCCTAACAGTTGCTCAGTTGAATACTGTTCTTGATATATTGGATCGTCGTGGAAACAGTAAACTCATATCCAATCCACGAATGACTACATTAGAAAATCATGAAGCAGAAATGCGAGTTGAAACGATTGTACCGATCCCCACAATCAGCAGGTTTACTGAAGGGGCTGCAACATCTGATATTCTCACTTTTCAAGATCAAGAAGTCGGCATTTCGCTTCTGGTAACAGCACGTATCAATGGCAATAATCAAATCACGATGGATGTATATCCAAAGGTTGAAGATATAATAGGATTTGCCGGTCCCCCCGACAGTCAGAAACCAATTACGATCTCTCGTTCAGTGAGAACTACAATAACCGTAAAAGATGGTGAAACGGCCGCTTTGGGAGGGCTATTAAAATAAAGCAATATCGAAAAAGTGCAATCTGTTCCTCTACTCGGAAAGATTCCATTGCTCGGCAAGATATTATTCACTCATCGGTCTACTGAAAAGAAAAATACTGACCTGATTATCTTGATAACGCCTCATATCTTGGACTAATCCGAACCACGAATCATCCATTTTCGTGATCGACTAAACCAGAGCTGAAGTATGAGGACAATCATACCGATATCAAATATCAGAGAGCTCCAAGCAGAACCGCTTGCTGACTTCGATGCTTTGAAACAACCACAATCAATATCAATCCCTTTTGCAATAGCGGTTGATAATGCAACAATGAAGATTACTGTCATAACCCCTGTCAACAACACCGATCCTCTGTAATACACTCCCAAGACTAAGGCCAATCCAGTTACTAACTCAAGCCATGGCAAGATTAACGCCATCAGATTGATTAGAGAACCTGGAACCATGTGATAGTACCAAATCGATCTTGCAAATGTACCCGGCTCTACGATTTTGTAGAATGATGCGTAAATGAAGATTCCGCCTATAATCAAACGCGATACGAAAGTAAGCAGATCATTATCAATTATTCGTCGCATTTTTCCCTCCTCTCCATTTCAAGCCCGGCCAATTCCCACTCTCTGGCCCCACCAAAGAAGATAGCGATATTAGTATACCCCTCAGCTTGAAGATTACGCCCCATATGAAGAGACAAATCACATTCTTCACCCGAACAAAATGTTATAATACGTTGCCCTTCTTCCGGATATGACATTGCACTGTCAAGATATGGCCGAAGATCTCCATCAGGCAGGTAATCAAAAGGGATATTTATAGCTCCTGGAATAGTACCACAGGCAAACTCTTCAGGGTCACGTGCATCAATAAAAATTACGTCTCCTGCTTGATGATCCATAATAGCCATATCAAGAGCAATAAACTCAGGGTCTCCAGGATCAGCATCTGGTGGGATGACTGGTTCCCCCCCTTTTGTTATTGAACGATATTCACCTACGTATGCAATACGTGTCGGAGAGACCACATTAACCCCCAATCCAAGTATTAC
This sequence comes from Candidatus Zixiibacteriota bacterium, assembly GCA_024277795.1. Classification (GTDB taxonomy): domain Bacteria; phylum Zixibacteria; class MSB-5A5; order GN15; family FEB-12; genus JAJRUL01. The sequence goes on along the minus strand of JAJRUL010000023.1, from coordinate 22,086 downwards.
AGCTAGTAGTAACAAGATAACTGCCTGTTTCACAACCATTTTGACTATATCCTCATAGATGATTTTTCTCTTATACAGCGATTTGTGCAGACTGTTCGTATTTCTTGAAGTTTTTTAACAACTTCTTTCAGTATCAAAATCGACTTGAATGAATTCACAAGTGTGTTTGAAGTCAACCAGTATTCTATCGATTGGTCATATCAAAAAAAGACATAAACACATAAAAAATCGAGAGCTACAAAATATAGCTCCCGATTCATAGCAATTCCTGAGCAACTAAATCAAAAAACATCACTTAACTACCGAAGTGTTTCCGTTTTTTTAGTGATACTGCTGATTGCCACGGATTAACCTCCCTGACACCAAATCGTATCTACCATTCATTATCTTACCAACAACGGTAGCAAACTTTCGGGGCGAGAGAATCTGGAGGCTGTAAGGATGCCAACAGTCTTTCTCACCTAGTTGCGCGAATTTTGGTTCTTCTTTTCTTTTCGGCATTGTCACACTCCCTATCGGTTCTCCCGGCCCCCCTCAGCCGTGAAACGATTATATAAAGTATCAAGAATTAGCGGCGAGGTAAAAGGGGATCAAATAGGGATCAATCTCAGTCGGTGTACCACCTCCTTAAAGATGAATGAATTAGCTATTGTAACTACTAGCTTGTGCTTATTATGTGCTTCGCATTCCTGCAAAACAGACATTACTCCCATTAATACCCCCCTTGACATACACCTACACAGCGATCAGGCTGTGTAACTTCTTGATAGCGCGATGCTTATAAATATTAACAACTTGTTGAGTAATGCCCAATTGTTCCGCAATTTCTCGCTCTGTCTTACCGCTGAGCACAAGTTGGAGTACTTCCTTTTGACGGCGAGACAACGAGTGCGATATATGCCACCTTAATTTACCACGAAATTTCTTGAAGCGACGATTGAGAGCCCCGGGAGTTGTTTCACTTTGATGATAGGCAGACTGTTCGTTTGCAAATGATTCCAAAATGAGTCTATCTACAAGTATTTCAGCGTATTTGAATCTGGGTGTTGTCATGCTACTTGCCAATTCTTCTCATCTGGCGTCATCATCGCTAACCAAATGTCAGTCTAATATTTAAGTTTGTTTGCTTCTCGTATTCTACGTAATTCTGACAATGATATATTAAAGCTCTTAGCAGTCTCCTGTCGTATTTCGGCAAGGGCGACCTTGCGTTCATATTCCGACAAATCAAGAGGTAGTGCTTCATATCTTTTCTGGTAACTCGCAAGTATCCGTTGGTGCAAACTCGATTTCTTTTTGGAGGCTTGGCTTGGCTTACTATTCCCTTTACCCTTACGTACCTTTTTCAAATCACCTTTGAGCTTAACAATTGTTGTTTCTTTGGCTACTAAAGCATTGTTGATAGAATCAAGCTTGCTCTGGTACATTCGATGGGTAGCAGTAATCGAATCCGCAAAAGCAACTTCCCGGTTTCCCGCAGACTCTATCAGGGAGTCAATTTTGTTGCTACTGCGAACCAATTCATTCTGACTTGCACGCACTCCGCTGTTGTACGCCTCTTCCTCTTTCGTTGCTTGCCGCACTATCTTCACATAGCTTATCACAAGTAGGACAACCAACAACACTATGGCCAAAACGTACTTTTTCATCTGAGTCTCCCATAAATCATGCCTATCAGATAACCGGCAGAGTACAGGAGTGTCAAGTTTGAACTTATGAATCTGATCGCAAGAGAGAATTAACCCAACCTTTTAGGCCGAGCACTATTTTTTGATCCGCAAAATCAAGAATATCCACGGTCGAATCATCGACCACCAACCGACAAATGGTTTGATCTTGGAGTAATTCTGACCACTTTTCGGATAGACCATAGAAACAGGCACCTCAACAACACGATATCCCAAATGACATACACGATAGTGAAGATAATACTCCATCTCATACCGACCAAGCCACTCTTGATCTATATCGACTGAAGGGTCATCGAGAATTGATAATCGCCATGCTCTGAAACCACATGTCACATCCGTGCCATGGAATCCCAAAACGGCATTGGTCATTGCTGTAAAAAGTCGAATTGCTATCTTTCGAAAAAGTGGAAGATGGGGGCTTCGTCCCCCTTCAAGATAACGAGATCCTTGTACATAGTCTGCTTTATCCTCGAGAATAGGAGCTACGAGCCTCGGAATTTCAGACGGAATCATTTTGCCGTTACCCGCCATTACAACAAGTACATCAACGGGATCAGCCTTTTGATATTCCACAGCAGTTCGGATACCTGCACCTACTCCCCTGTTTTGTTCGTGACGCACAACAGTCATTCCTCTCGACTTGAGCAGTTCTCCCGAACCATCTGATGAACCGTCATCTACAAAAAGAAGGTCATATGTACGATCTTCTGGGAATTGGTCGATAAGTGATTTGAGTTTCTCACCTTCGTTATATGTGAGAACTGCAACAAGAACTTTCAACTCTTTCGATTGATCTGTCTGCATCAAATCTGTATGACCTGTTCATTAACAAATTGATATTGTACCCCACACGCACACTCTGCCATATCATTTGAAAAATGTATCTGTTGCGCACACCTGCAAACAAAGCCTGCCTGCTTAGCGGGGTTCCCATACCACTTCGTATATGGAGGGATATCTTTTGTTACAACCGCCCCTGCACCTATTAAAGCATACTCACCAATTACATGCCCTGCTACTATTGTAGCATTCGCTCCTATTGTAGCACCCTTTCGTATAACAGTTCGATCTACCTCTTCATGATATACTTTGCTACGCGGAAATATATCATTGGTAAACACCGCATTCGGACCAATAAAGACATCATCCTCCAACGTCAGCCCGTCATATAGTGAAACACCATTTTTAATGGTTACTCGATTGCCAATAACAACATCATTTTCAACAAAACAATGATCACATATATTGCAATCATTCCCAATCACTGCCCCCTCCTGAACATTGCAAAATGCCCATATTCTCGTTCCTCTACCGATCTTCACTGAGGAGACCAACGCTGTCTCATGTACCTGAAAGCTATGCTTACTCATCCTAATTCAGCTCTACTACGTACCCATTTTTCCTGATCGATTGATTCGCCGCTTCAAGAATCTGAACAACACGATACCCTGCCATACCATCCGTCAGCGACTGTCGATCCTCACTAATCGCATCAATAAATTCCTGACTTACTTTCTTGAGTGCTTCGGTCAAATCAATCTGTGGTGCCATCATATCACCAGTTCTGTATTGTATCAAAAGATTATAGATCTGCTCTTTGTCTTCATGAACATCTACCCCTTTATCGTAAATCTTCACTTTCTCAGATGGTTCCATATCATCATAGACGACCATCTTCTTGGCCCCAGATAACAGAGTTTTCCTGATTTTTACTGGGGCGAGCCAGTTAACATGAATATGACCTAACAGATTATTCTCATAATATGTGGATATGTATGCAATATTCTCAATACCATTATCAAAGTGTGCAACTCCTGTAGCGGCAATCGCCTTCGGTGGACGATTTAACAAGTAATCCATGATCGATACATCATGAGGGGCAAGATCCCAAATCACATTGACATCATGCTGAAATAATCCCAAGTTCACTCGAACAGAATCGAAATAATACAGTTCACCAAGCTCACCATTGTCGACAAGTTTCTTTATTGACTGCACAGCACCAGTATAAATAAATGTATGGTCAACCATGATTTTTAACTTCTTACGGTCTGCAACCTCAATCAGTTTTTCAGCCTGTTCAGTAGTAGCTGTAAACGGTTTCTCAAGGAAAATATGCTTACCGTTCTGCAAAGCATCCATGCCAAGTGAAAAGTGTGTAGAAACAGGAGTGGCAATTACAATAGCATCAATATCAGTATGTTTCAACAGAACGTTTGCATCTTGAGTAAAGATCTCTATGGCAGGAAATTGTCTTTTGATAAAATCGAGTCGCTCGGCACGTCTATCAGAGACACCTATGATACGAACATCATCCAAAGCTCCAAAATTACGAATAAGATTCGGTCCCCAATAACCACAACCTATAACACCAATATTCATCCAGTCAACTCCTTCCCGAGTCAATAGACCAGGAAACTTCCATCACGACGGAAGTGGATAAGGAACAGTCGATACCTCCCTACCTGTATTCCGGGCATATCAGACAGATCCTCTCCAGCCGTTTTCACAAGTTCATTTCTCCCAATATAATAGGAAATGCTCGAATCTGATAGAAATTTTACTGGATATCTAATTCGTGGGTCTCCTTCGTGAACAAATCTCTCTATTGATGTAAAGCGAATACCTGGAATGTATTGTTCATCTGATGAAGTCAGAACCTGACCATAGAGATCAATATAGTTGTTTGGCTCTTCAAATCGTTTGTTAATAGCCACCCACAGATCAATATAACCCACTTGCTCCAATTCTGACTGTACTGAATCCGCATCTATCGGAAGGATAGCGTACTGCCTATATGTTTCCATCGGAAAATGGGAAAACTCAGAATAATACGCATAGGTCGGCTTGATCATTACTAAATCACTTAGTGGAGGTTTTCCGCCTACAAGTTCTTCATAGGAATCCCCAAAACTCAAAGTAAAAGTATTCGATCTACCGGAACCTGAATTCAGGTCTACAACAACAGCAAGGATTTCATCATGGGGTATGCGACCAAGACTCTTCATGTACAATCGGACTCCTGCCTTCATGTCAGGATCATCCAAACGTCGAGAGAACTCAGCCCATTCATCTCTAGCAAGCGTATTAACCGTCCCGACAAGTATTACAATACATGACACGACAATAGTTGTTAGTGTAGGTTTAACTTGAGTGTATTGGTCACTTACTTTACTCACTAATAATCTTACAGCAGTAACAAAACATCCTGACTTAATAATCAAGGATAATATGACAATAGAAAGCGTCAAACTTAGCCCCGACATCAAACCGATCCAGGAAGAACTAAAGACCCAAGCCAAAACCAATAGCATGATAGCTACAAGCAATCCTATTCTTGCATTTGCTTTGCTCCACAAATCATAGCTCACAGCAATGAACCATCCTGACAGAAGCATAACCATTGGCATTGCGTTAAAATTGTAGCGTGAGATAGAATGGAATATAACATGTATCGCTGTATAGTAACCGATTATTGCCAATATCCAACCCGCCTTGCCAAAATCAATCTGTGCAAGCAGGATAAGTCCCAACAAACCTGTAAGCACAATGATCAAGTGTATATATTCACTGACACCGTAAGGAATAATGAATGATTTCTTGAAGTCGTTAAACGGTCTTGACCAGAGCCGATCAAACTTCTTGACTAATAGTCCAACCGCTCCGGGGATATCACCCAAAAGCTCATCACTAATTGACTTCGTCCAGAAGTCCTTCTCCACATGATCCAGATCATAACCTTCGAAAATTATAGAGGTCGATTGCCTTAAGTTTGCCTGTGCATATTGTGGATCTCTGAGAGCCAATTGACCATAGTGGATAGAAGTTACTGTCATCCAAGCAAGAAAAAGTATAACAGCAGGAATGGCTACGTACATAAGACGGTTAAAAAATAATTTCAGCGACCATTCCTTACGTTGATAAAAATACCATCCAAACACAAGAGGAAACCCAAGTAGCATTGCGGTTGGTTTATTCAATATAAGCAGGCCGATCAATAATCCAGCACCGATGAGAAGTCGATTGTTTTTCCTCTCACTTCCACGAAGAAGGAGATACAGTGCGAACAGAAGATAAAAACTAGTCGAAGTTTCCAGTAGTAACATTGACGATGCCAATGTAAACGGAAAATATAGCGCATAGGCAACGCCAGCAATCAATGCCGCTTTGCGACCAACAAGCCTGACTCCAATGAGAATGAGTAAAAAGTTTGAAAGGACATCCATTAAAGCACCAAACATTCCCGCTACAAAAAAATCAGCAACAGGAGACAGAAAGAAGATTATTGATAAGCATAAGGGATACAGCGGACCTGAGAAAAACAGTTCTTCCCTTGCCTGTGTTAATGTGTGAGGCTTGTAAGAGAGCCAATCAATATGATCACCTTGTATGTATTTATCCTGATACTCCAGCAAATGTGCACGGTCATACTTCTCCGAATTTGCACCTACTACGGGAGGATGTGAAGTATCGACAAAAGAAATCAATCCAAGAGCCGCTGAAGCATACCTTCTCGCATCCCACATAACGGGTAACACATCACCCGCTATCAAAAAACCAAAGCGAAACAGTGCTGAAGCCAGTAGGATAGCCCAAATTGTATTACGGAATACTTTCCCTGTCATATCAAACGATTGTTCATTGTGTCTTATTGAAGTAATACCCGCAGACCACCCCGGTCATTGATCACTTTCATCAGTTGCTTCTTCACCGAGTTTCTTTAGCGACAGATGCTCTTTCTTAAGATAATAAAACCCCATGAGTGTGACTACAATATATTGGGTTGCGTGAAGAACAAGAGCGCATGCCCCTGCAACAACAAACTTATCGTCAGGGAGATATCGCATCAAAGCCAAAGTCGCTCCAGCATGATACACTCCGACAAATCCCGGTGACGAAGGTACCAATATAGATAGTGATACAAATACAAGAACAGTATATGCCGCATCAAGCGGGAGAATTGTACCTAAAGACCCCTCAAATACTTTGAATACGAATACATTTGAAAAACCCATCAGAAGCCATATCAGCATTGTTTGTCCACCTACTGAGACAACACTTGTAACACTCGAAAGGAACTGAAGACCTTCTGAAAATCGTTCAACAATTGCCTGAATCTTTTTCTTAATAGTGTCAGGGAAAAAGAAAAGATATCGAGTCATCAATACCGCAGTCTTTTGAGGGCGTACAGCTAATATAATTATGAAAAGGATACCGAGAATAGCTATACCTACAGCTATCTGCATTCCCCTCACCATCTGAGCATTTATCGAAAGCTCCGACACATAGAACACTCCCCCCATTATCAAAAGAAGAGCAACTAGATCGAAAACCATTCGCTCGACGAAAATTGTAGCCAACGAAGCAGATTTACTGATCTGTTTGTTGTTTGCTGATAGCGAATATGCTCGAACAAACTCTCCTAGTCGTAACGGCAAAACATTGTTCGCCATAAATCCAATACTAGTGGCCGCAATAACTTTTGAAAACGGCACATGCTCGATCGGATTGAGCATTGTCTGCCAACGATATGCTCGTTGATACATGGTCAATACAATGAAGATGATATTAGGGAGCAACCACCAGTAATTAGCATCCTGCAACGCCTCATACAAATCACGATAATGAATATTGCGAAATATCAACCACAACAAGACTATTGAAATTACTATACCAATAGTTACAAGGATTTTTCTCTTTGTATTAACAGCCACTACCTCTTCCCCACAACATTAAGAGTCAGTGCCTCAAATTTCTTCGCCGCTATGTCCCAATCGAATGTAGCAGCCCATTTCAAACCGTTCTCACTCAAACGACCATGGAGAGAATCATCTGTCACTACATCATAAAGCTTGTCAGCTAACTCTGTAATATTACCATATTCATAGAGAAATCCTGTCTCCCCATCTCGCACCGAATCACGCAAGCCGGGGGAGTTCGCTGCTATTACAGGAGTTCCAACAGAGTTTGCTTCGATATTTGTCAACCCCCATCCTTCTTTCAACGAAGGAAGAACCGCCACATGAGCTTTGCGCATTCGTTCAACCTTGTTCTCCATCGATACAAAACCCGGGAACTCAACTCTTTCACTAATGCCCAGCTTAACAGCCAATGCACGCAATTCAGGGAGATAATCACCGTCCCCAACAACCATAAGTTGTGCATCAGGAACTCTCTGCAAAAGAAGCTTAAATGCCTGCAACAAATGTTGAATAGACTTATATTTTTTTATTCGTCCCAAGTACAATACAGTAGGGTTGTCATACCGTAGAACAGTAGGATCATGAGAATACAGTTGGCGATCAATTCCGCAATGAATAACTGAAATATCAGCCGTATCAACTCCGCGTTCTATAAGATCATCCGCAGTCGATTCAGATATTACGTTATAATGACAACCTTGATACATTCGAACAAGCGGTTGTTCTGCCAAATAGATATAGCTCCCTAACAAAAAGTTGATCTCTTGAAAAACGGTTGTTGCAAAAAGATGTGGAATGACAACCAAAGTTTTCAGTTCAAGATACAACGGTGTATAAAAAGGGATCTTGTTAATATCTTCGATAAGCAGATCATACCTGTTCTCGTTGGCAAGTTTCATGAGCGTAAACGGTGCAACAAGATTAAAGTTATACCTATTTCCCCGCCTGATAATCTTAATCCCCTCTACTGTTTCCTCAGGCAAACAACCGGGATACCCAGAACAAACAAGAGTCACTTCATGGCCATAAGAGACAAGACGACGAAGTAATTCTTCAAGGTGTACCTCAGCCCCTCCACCATACGGATTCTTAAGATCATTCCAATTCAAAGCGAGGAACTTCAAAGGCTGTCCCCTTGTCGTTGTGTCTGTATCCCTGCTTTGAGTTCACGCAACATACCACTGATCCGTTCATCTCTCGGATTGAACTGCAACCACTGTTGCAATAGCTGTTTCATCTGTAACACCTGACTGCCTTCAAAATACAAACGCATAAGTTCTTCAAGGGCAGGACGGAACGTAGGATTATCACGAAGCGTTTCTTTGAGAATCCTCTCAGCCTCATCTGGCTGTTTCTGCATTCTGTAACCACGTCCGAGCAGTACTTTGAGCAGTTTTACATCTCCCGCTTTAGCAGAGCTGATTAAACTATCGAGATCATCCAATCTCCCCTGCTCCGAGAATAATGCTGCGAGAAACTCAACAGGATCATTAGCTTGCGGTATTAAGTAGATAGCCTTCCTAGTGATCTCCTCAGCTTTTTCAAGGTCACCTGCTTTCTTGAGAGTATCAGCCAACATAAGAAAAGCATTCGCATAATTTCGAGTAAGCCGACTGGTCGCCTCATCTTGATAGATGGTTGGATCATTTACACCACGAGCCATGAATCTTCCATCTTTGCTGAAATATTCAAACGTCCTTTCGACATCAACTTGTAACGGTGTCTCTACATCAGCAAACTCCCACAACATCCCAACTAATTGGAGACGGTGATCAACAGGACGACCTCGATACTTTCGGGCACTCGATCCAACTGTGACCGAAAAATAGATTGGTCTTTTTCCATAATAATTATCTACTAAGGCATCAATAACCTGATCTTGTAGTCGCATCCCCGCACCGTCGCTCGCACGGTACGGCCTCATTGCATCTATCTCGGCATCGGTTTTCTTTAGATCCAACCCCATTGTATGTACAATCTGCTTTATATACCATTTGGTATTGGCCAATGATAGGTTGACGACCCGAACATCTTTACGAAGTCCATATGCCTCCTGAAGCGCCCACAGCGGAAAGGTATCATTATCACCATGTGTAAATAGGATAGCATCTTTGTCGCACGATGACAGAAGATTCCAACCATAATCGTATGGTATATAATTCCTTGATCTGTCTGCCCGATGATAATTGCCTGCTATTGTAATTATGGGCAAGAAAAACAACAAACACGCAACAGCAATTCCTGCTCTACGGAAGCTATCCGATCTCGTTGCAAGTGATTGATGAACTGTTTGAACCACCATTGCAATACCGATCCCAATTGCCATACCAAACAGAACAAAGGCAGGTGTAAAGAAATAGTCCCTGTCTCGTACTTCAAGATGTCCGCCTCCACCTCCAGGAAGCTGACGAGACCCATCAGCAAAATTCATATAGAGGATAAGTCCAACTGAGGTCAGCAATATCAAAAGCACTAACGGGATGCCCAAATCGCTCCTGCGACGGATCACCTCCCACAACCCAAAGAAACCAAGCAGAATGAAAACAACAGAACGTGAACCTGAAACACCATACTGATCAGTAAAGAAACGCCAAAAACCCATTCGCCTGAAATCACCAAACTGACTTGACCATTCAGCACGACGTTTGAACATCCGTTCAACCATTGATTCGGAACCATACTGTTTTCTTTCCAGAAAATTGACTGTTGCTCTAATACTCTCAGAAGGATTGTTTTCATTGATTACTGGTTGTTGTGCGGAACGTATTGGGATAAAAAGATGAACAGAAAATCCTATGACAGCAATGAAAAGAGCAACCAATGCCGTTTTCCATCCTGAATAGCGACCGGAAAATCCAACAAATGCAACAATAAGTGCAGAAATAACAATTCCATAGATCATAGGATAGATACCAATGACAACACCGGAAAGACCAACCAAAGCAATGAGAGTTGTATAATTAAGTTTTGACCTAATCATATAAAGAAACACAACTAACGGAATACCAGCGACCAAAAGAAAGAACTCATACCCCTTCGGCAGATAAAGCAATGCGATCATAGCTGATGCAACGAGAACAAAAACAGCCCCAATTACAACAGCACGGTCAACTGTTTTGTGTTTCCTCTTCGGATTCAGCAAAAGCCACAAAGCAAAGAGATTCAAAATTGCAAAAGAAATCAACCCAATCCATAATGCAATATCATTTGAACTATGTTGCCTGTTAGTATTGGATAAACCAGATATGGCATAAGAAAAAAGAGGTAAAATAGAGGCCAGAAAACCACCACCGATTACAAAATGTACTTTCGGTATCATTTCAAAGGAGAACATATAAAAAAAGTACAGGAGAGCAACAATGACAACCGGAACATAATACGCAATCTCACCAGGTCTTGATGAGAGAGCAAAAATCATATATAATTCCGACAGTACTACTCCTCCTACCAGTAACCAACTCATCTGGCTTACATTCTTTTGTAAGATAAAGAAAAGTGCTACAACAGGTAGAAAGAGATAGATAGTCATATGCACACCGATACCCAAGTAAGCGATATATATAATCAAAACGAGGAGCTTGTTACTAAACGCCGTCCCCTTATGCTCCCAATACACTAATGAGAGCCAAAAAACTGCAAGGCAAAGCGCTAGAGTAAATCCATAGACTTCAGCCTCAACAGAGTTTAACCAATTGGTCAAAGAAAAGGCCGCAAATAAAGCTCCTGAAATTCCACCTGCATACGGAAGATACTTCGACAACAATTCAGAGTCAGCAGAGAGTGAAACTCGCAGAATACGAACAATTGACAAATAACTGAATAGGGCTGTGAATGCAGATGAGAAACCTGAGAAAAAATTGACCCGTACAGCAATATCACTCCATAGCGGGGTCATACTAAATATCCGACCGAATAGAATATAGAGAGGAGAACCTGGAGGATGAGGGATACCTAATGTCGTAGTCGCGGCTACAAACTCACCACAATCCCAAAATGAGAACGTTGGTGCCTGTGTCCTGACATACATCATCAGGCAGAACAGCCAAATAGAGCCGGCTATTATGGCGTTCAAGCGATCAAATGGCTTAGTTCGTTGTTCGTTCATTCATCAATAAAGTCACAGGATTTCCGACGATTGGCAACCGGAAACTTCATCGTAACTTGTTGCCTGTAAAGTTGTTCAATATAGTCGTTTTAGACACACTGTCCAGCCTTTTCAATAATAGTCAAAGCAGTCAATCTATCGCTCTACTCTGACCCTAGTGCTCTCGGTTGTCTCTTTACAAATGCATCCAGTATCCCGTTTACAAATGACGCTGATTGCTCGGTAGAATATTTCTTAGCCAGCTCCACAGCTTCATTTATCACAACTGGAACAGGAGTTTCGACCATAAACTCAAGTTCCACCAGTGCTAATCTCATAATAGTCTGATCAACCGTCGCTATTCGTTCAAGCTTCCAATTGACTGCTAATGCTGAAATCTGCTCCTCAGCCCATTCCCTCTTTTCAGTCGCAATCCTGATCATACGACGACCGAACTTGATATTATCATCACTTAATTTGATATCAGAGAGTAATGAGTCATAGCTCTCTTCAGGACCTTTATCCCCCGTTTCAACCGCATACAGAGCTTGCAAGACTAACTCACGAACTTGTCGTCTAGGTGATTGACTCATATTCTATCGATTTCGCTGTAAAGATTAACCATTTCAATAGCCGCTTCAGCCGCGTCCCATCCTTTGTTACCTGATTTTGTACCGGATCTCTCTATTGCTTGATCCAATGTATCGGCAGTAACCAAACCAAAAATCACAGGAACCCCTGTTTTCAATGCTATCTTAGCAATTCCCTTTGAAGCCTCACCTGCAACATAATCAAAATGAGGCGTATCCCCTCGAATCACCGCACCTAAACAGATCACTGCATCAAACTTGCCAGACTTAGCCAAACGTGACGCAACATAGGAGATTTCGAATGCTCCGGGGCAAAATGCGACTGTTACATTTGCTTGGTCGGCACCATGCCTCACCAGGCAGTCATTAGCGCCTTCCAATAATTTGTCGGTCAGAAAATTATTAAATCGACTGACGACGATTGCGAACTTATGGGAGCCGGCCTCCAGTTTTCCTTCAATTCTCTTGTAACTCATATCGTTTGCTTCCCTTTCGTCATTTTCAAAATATGCCCCATCTTATCCCGTTTCGTTTGCAGATACATACGGTTGTGTGTAGACGGTGACATCTCCAGTGGTATACGCTCAGTAATCTTCAACCCATAACCTTGCAGACCTATTATCTTCTTCGGGTTATTTGTCAGAAGTCTAATTGAACTCAAACCAAGGTCTACAAGGATCTGCGCACCAACACCATAATCCCGCAGATCTGCCTGAAAACCGAGGTCTTCATTTGCCTCTACCGTATCTCTCCCGTTATCCTGCAGTTTATAAGCTCTGATCTTGTTTTCAAGGCCAATTCCTCGCCCTTCCTGCATCATATACAGAATGACTCCTTTTCCCTCTTGTTCAACCTGTTTCATAGCCGCCTTTAGTTGATCTCCGCAATCACATCGATTGGATCCGAAAATATCCCCTGTAGCACAGCTTGAATGGACTCGTACAAGAACATTCTTGTCACCTGCAATCTCACCTTTAGTCAAGGCAATATGCGACTGGCCATCTATAGTTGAACGATAAAGGTGCAAAGTAAACCTTCCTGAATCGGTAGGAAAGTCTACTACCTCTATTTTTTCAACCAACCGTTCATTCTTAATCCGATATGCAATAAGATCACGCACTGTTATGAACTTAAGGTTATGTTCCTTTGCTACTTCAGCCAATCGGGGAACTCTCGCCATAGAACCATCGTCATCGATTATTTCACATAATACTGCTACAGGGGACAAACCCGCCAATCGTGCAAGATCTACCGATGCTTCAGTATGCCCTGCTCTTTTGAGAACACCTCCCGGGACAGATTGAATTGGGAAAACATGCCCGGGTCTCCCCAGATCTTCAGGTTTCGCATTCTCATCAGCCAGAACTCGTATCGTAACTGCACGATCATGCGCAGATATCCCCGTCGTCGTTCCATTGATTGCATCGACCGAGACGGTAAACCGTGTCCCTTGCAGTGCAGTATTGTTGTCAACCATCGGATGAAGCTGAAGTTCTTTCACTCTCTCTTGAGGCATACAAGCACAGATCAACCCGCGACCATACTTACTGAAAAAATTAACCGCTTCGGGAGTAATCTTCTCAGCCGCCATGATCAGATCCCCTTCATTCTCACGATCTTCATCGTCAGCAACAATAATGAACTTCCCATTACGGATATCTTCAATCGCTTCTTCTACTGTATTAAAACGAACCATTTCATTCATTAGCTCTTACCATCCACTTTCAAAAAGTTTCTCCTTTGTCAACGACTTAGAAGAAACAGACTGTTGTATTTTAAGAATATGTTTACCTACTATATCAAACTCCACATTAACTTTCTGCCCCACACACCACTCTCTAATAGTAGTTTTTTCTATAGTATGGGGAATAACATTAACACTCAGCAAACCGCTCAGGCATCTGTTTACCGTAAGCGAAATACCATTGATAGCAATTGATCCTTTTTCTACAACCAAAGGGTCATATTTCCGATTAAATCTGATTTCAATCTCCGTCGAGTCGCCCACTCTTTTCATTGTACCTATTGTACCGCAATCATCTATATGTCCAGTAACAAAGTGTCCATCGAGTCGAGCACCTATTTGTAGTGCTTGCTCCAAATGGATTCCTCTACCTGGAGAATAATCAGATAGAATCGTACGTTGCTTTGTCTCTTGCGAAGCCTCAACCGTGAAACTGCCACTAACGACCTCGGTCACAGTAAGACAAGCACCATCACACGCAATTGAATCACCTGCTTTGACACGAGCTGACATTTCAGCATCAATCGTAAGAAGGTGATAGTTCCCTCTCTGAATAAACCTTGCGAGAATACCAACTTCCTGAATCAATCCCGTAAACATTACCTATCCCCCCAAACAGGATAACCGCTGAACATAATATCAGAGCCAAGCTGTTCGTACGTAGAATTGCTAAAAGCTATACCGTGGTCAATTCGCTTAGTTTTCAGATCACCCAGTTGTGAGAGACCTGCACCTATCAACTTTGGAGCTATCATCGCCACCCACTTGTCAATTAGCTTTGCTTTGACAAATGCTGTTGTGAGTGTTTGCCCCCCCTCGACCAAGAGAGACTTAATCCCGAAGCGGTTAGCCTGATCGACTATACTGGCAATATCAATATGACCGCCTTCTGCTTCAGGCAGTTCCCATATTATTATGTTATGAGGAGATTTACGTTTCTTCAACCTTCTGGCTCCAGTAACAGTAGTTACAATGATCGTTCTCAGGTCTGTATTTTCTGATATAAGATGTGAAGATATAGGGAGTTGTGCTCCCGCGGTAACAACTAACCTATATGGGTTTGGGCCTTGTACATTGCGGACAGTAAGCAATGGATTATCGACTCTCAATGTATGTGCACCAATTACAACCCCATCAACCATCGCCCTTAATCGATGAGCATATTTTCGCGAAATATCATTTGTAATCCACTGTGAGTCATTACGAATTGTGGCGATATTCCCATCAAGAGTTTGTGCAACCTTTGCGATGATATACGGTCGCCCGAGTTTATGATATCCAAAATGGATTTCATTTAATGCTGTCGCTTCCGCTCTCAAAAGTCCCCTTGAGACATTGATGCCTGCTCTACGAAGTGCCTTTGCTCCCTTACCTGCCACACGGGGGTCTGGATCAGACACAGCGTAGTGAACTCTTTTTATACCTGCTTTGATGATCTGCTCAGTACATGGTCCTGTCCGACCGACATGATGACATGGCTCCAATGTCACATAGAGTGTTGCCCGTTTTGCATTTTTACCTGCTTTTCTGATTGCAACGACTTCAGCATGAGCTGACCCGGCACGCTTGTGGTATCCGCTACCAATTACCCTACCTGATTTGACAAGTACAGCTCCAACCATAGGATTGGGGGTAGTAGTCCCTCTCCCCTTAGTGGCTAACTCAAGGGCAAGGGACATCATCTTTTTGTCGTCGGCCGTGGCCATAAAAAATCCCCAAAGCAGACTTCGGGGCATACCTACAACTATACTTCTACTACCCAAAAAAAGACAGCAGAAAATAGAACAGTTCTTCTCTCATCCGGACTATAACCGTCGGCACCTGAATTTCACAGATTCTGCCGGAATGTAATCCCAGCTCGCGGGCTTTAACCGCCGGTCGAGGAATCTCGCCTCACCCCGAAGATATTGTTGTTTGAAGATACGTATAGATCGATTTTGTGCAACTGTTTTCTTACAACGTAACCATCTCTACTGCTTTGGCAAGGTCGACTAACAGATTCTTAATCTCTTTTAGATGGAAGGGCTTCGGCAGAACTGCTTTGATCCCTCTTGTCGCGATCTCATCTTCTTGAAGTTGTGTACCCCAACCGGTAATGACAGCTATAGGCATATCGGGACAAAACCCATGAACCTGCTCCGCAAGTTCCAGCCCGGACATACCTGGCATCCCAAGGTCAGTAATCATAGCATCATAAGTACTCACCTTAAGCTGTTCAAGAGCTGCATAACCATCACAACAACTGACAGTCTGATGTCCATCTATTCGCAACATATCTTCAAGAACTCCACGAATTTCATCATCATCATCAACGATCATAATATTCATCTTCTTGGATCGGGACTTCTTGGAAGTTATCTCTGACGGTTCTTTCTTTTCTGTTTCAAGAGGCAATGTCATGCTAAAAGATGTATAACCATCAGTTTCACAGTTTAAGCTTACTGTACCATCATGTCGCCCCGCTACCCCATAGACAATGGCCAAACCAAGACCCGCCCCACGCTCAGATTTGCTTGTAAAAAACGGATAGAATATTCTTCGCCTATCCTCTTCAGGAATAGCCAATCCCTTATTAGTAACTGTTATGACTGACTCTACACCATCACTCTCAAGCTTTACTTTAACTTCTTCGTTACTGGCAGAATGTTCAACAGCATTTTCAATCAGCTTCTCAATCGCAACAGCGAGGTCATCAGATGAAGCATGGATCAATTGAACCTCAGATGGAACAGAGACTGAAACAGTCACCGAACGACGGTTCGCCTCTTCAGTCCATTTTGATGTACTCCCCTCTACAACACTGCGGACAAGCTCATTGAGATCAAGAAGATCCGTTTGTTTATGTTTTGTAGTTGTTGCAAATTCCTGTATTCTCTTGACCGTATCCGCACCCTCAAGAGCCATAACCTCAACTTTAGAAAGTGCAGCCTTCATTTGTGGGTCTTTTACCTTGAGGGAGAGTAACTGAAGCCGACCTATTATCCCACCAAAGATATTGTTAAAATCATGTGCCACACCCGATGTCATATCTGTCAGGGCTGCAAGCGTCTCAGTCCCCGCGAGTTTAGCAGATGATTTTTCAAGTAATCTATTCGCTTTACTTAACTTACGTATAAGACATGAATTTGAAATTACTGTTTGAGCACAATAGGCAAATAACGACAACAAATCCTCTTCCATTTCGGTAAATCCTGATGATTTTTCCGACCAAATGAAGAGCACAAACTGTCGGCGATTATCAGCCAACAATGGAAGGGCTACGACTGCGGGATAGTCATTGGGAGTCTCTTTCAGAATTCTCCAAGGATCTTTCTTCACAATATCTGAAGGTTCTGAAAGAATATCATTAACAACTCCTTCAAGCCAAAGCCGAAATTCAGGTTCAGGAGCATGCGATGATTGCCATTCACCACTTTCGACTTCACCTCCAGCAAGATGCTTTGACATCAAGCAGGTACTTACATCAGGTATCACAGCAGACGCACAATAGGCAACTTGCGAGACCAATTGCCGATACCGTGTAGTTGAAGTTGGTAGTTCGAATATCGGAAGCAGACGCGACAGTCTTTCTGAGAATGACCCTGCGGCCATCGCTCTATCAGTAGTCTTCAATGAAGCTGAAATCAAACGTGCCATCAAATCGAGAGTCTGACGAACCTCTTCTGTTAAACGTAACTCAGTATTTCGCCAGTACGCTATTAGAAGAATGGTAGCACCACTCTCATCATCGAAAAACCGACTGGCATAACGGAAAGCAAAAGAATTCTCACGAGCAAAATAGTCGGTCTCTTCCTTACCTTCTGCGATTTCAATTCGTTCTATATCCCGTACCCGTAAATGCTGTGATGCATCCTCACAACACCATTTACCTATCTCTTCTAGAATATCAAGGCGACAAATATGAATATCATTGGACTGTTGAAATGCAATCGGAACGAGTTCCCCATCTTCTGACTTTCCATGAAATGTAGCAACGAAATCAGCACTCAACAATCGTAGGCATACTAATGTCGCAAGATCCAGCTGCTTTATAGTACCGTTTATATGATCACCAGCTTGGGTCTGAAAGAAGCGTTCAATGAGGTCAGTTGTACGATCCAAACTATTCTCCAGTCAAGTCCATGACACATCCACTACCGGCCTGTCGTTTGTAATTCTGTTTCTTCTGCGATCTGGTCAGTTCTCTCTTGCATGAGAGGAGCGGGGATATATCTGGTTCTGATTTTGTTCCTATCCAAACTAGCTGGGACAACCTCTTTATCTCGACGAAGGGTAAGAGTCTGACGAGTTGGCGTTGCCTCTTTGATAGGACTGCTCGTCATCGTATTGCTCAAGACACCTGCAATACCTGTAACTAGTATCAACTCTTCTTCTCCAAGATGGAACTCATTCCAACTCCTGCAGTCAGCAATAGAAATCACTCCCTCAGACTTTGTCCCGATACCAAACGGCACCAGCAAGACAGATTTGAGTTCTGATACGAAGACCTGCGAGGCCTCACCTTCTGTCATCTTCTGAGTTGAGATTTCCTGATTAAAGAGCAAGTGCCTACCGGTTTTTCTAACAAGACGATGGTTAGGCATAATTGACAGTACTTGGTAACCGTCTTCGGGAACCACCCGACCTGAGCTATTCTTAGTCCGCAAAGCCTGAGACTTCAAAAATGCTCCATGTTCTTCAAATGTAGAGATACGAACCATTTCACACCCAAGCTCTTCAGCTAATAATCCTACAGCATGTTGATAGAGACTTTGTGAATCAGGAAAAGAACGACTAAAGGTTTGGAAGTCAACCAAACGGATAAGACGTTGCAACTTCACTCTTGCGTCGCTCTCTTGCTGTTCATCTCTCACCATATTCGTAAAAATCGATCTCATCTGGCCAATAATATTCATCTCTGAGTAAGTAGTCTTGACTCCGTTGAACTTTCCAGAGAGAAATAACCCATGCAAACCTTTTTCATCGTGCAAAGACATAAGCATCCCCGAATGAACATCAGTTCTGCCAAAGATAGATGACATCATAAGTTTGTTACTTATCTCTTTCGCAGTTATTAGTCGTGGAGCAATATCAGCCTCTCCGCCCGTCAGCTTATCTATGATATGTACCTCTATCTCTTTCGTAGTACAAAAGCCGGTTGGTTCAAGCGTATAAGATTGTGCTTTTCCTGTAGTCGGTATCGATATCATTGTGAAGAGATCCGCTTTACAGAGAGCCTTGAGTTTGTTCGACGCAAATGTGAATCGTTCTTTAGTTTCTGTGAGGTGGTTCAAACCTGAAACAATCGAGTTTTGCAAAGAGCTAACACGGTGCATATATGAGAGATGGCGACGATCTCTTTCATGTGAAGCATATCCTGCAATGAGATCACCTACTATCCTCAATATTTGCATATCCTCCTTTTGGAACAACGACCTGTCCTCACAGTATAGTGCATAGAGAACAATGACACCTTGATCTATCCTGACTGGTAACACGATGGCAGGCTCCGATAGGCCCGTTTCCCTTTCAAGCCAACTATTCCAATCAAAACTAGATTCTACAAATTGACTTCTATTGAGCGATTTCACCTGAGAAGCAAGCCTATGTGTCAGCAGAGTATCCAAACCTGATGCTGTGACAGTAGAGACTCCCGAGCGACCAGAGGAAAACTGCCAACAAATCCCCTTGTTTACAGGAAGATGTTCGACCATCTGTTTCAACGTATTTGAAACAACAGTTGAAAGCTTCCCTTCCACCGAGGTCAGTTGTTGAACCTCCTTGAGCAGTTCAAGTCTTCCAATCTTTTGAGAGCTATACTTTCTGAGCATCTTGTTCAGAGGAAGCCAGTCAGAAGCTCCGCTGACAAGCAAAACCAATCCAGTAATGAACCCAATTGTCTGTGTCAGCTGCATAAATGGTGCATCAGCAAGAAATGGTATTGATCCTGCTAAACCTGTCTCAGCCGATAGACGCAATAAAGCAACAACGTTCATAATCAACAGACCGGCATACATATTCCAGAAGCTACTATGGGATTCAGCCACCATCTGCTTCTTGCTTCGACTAAGAACAACCAGACCAGAAAGAAAGAACAGTGTAATGGCAAGTTCTGCTAAAGGTATCTGCATGGAACCTCCAAATATTCGTAACATATGATCTCTGTTCTGATTATCGGCAGGAAAGGAACTTCATTAACTCAGTCCGCTCCATATTGTTCAGTGCCTCTAAACTATAGGCTATACCCTACTGAAACGACCACAACGCACAAACCTATCACTTTATATATCTTTCGCATATCCATACATACAAAACACTTACAGCGACCAAGCAAAAGGCGGCATCCAACTTGCCTGTACCAAAAGGAAACAGGCAATCGGTAGGCGTGGTCATTGTTATCATGAGCGACAGTTTTAAGCTGGCCACCCTCACCGTTCGACAACAAGGAGGATTGATTTATGCGCAAGTGGTTTGCAGTAGCTCTGCTTACAATGACAATGGCAACTGTTTTTCTTATCGGATGCACAGATGAATCTGGTACAAATCTAAGTACTAGTTCAGCCCTTACTGGTAGCGTTACTGACTATTTCCCAATGGATGCTGGATACAGCACAACCTATGAAGTCACCCGAAGCGACGGCCTCATTGAGCAGGTCACTTTTATCATAGGCGACCCTGTCACAATCAACGGTACTCCTGCTGTAGAATGGCGTGTCTACAACAACGGCAATGTGACAACCTCATACTTACAGGCAACCAATGATGCCATCTACTATTGGGATACCGACAGAAGCACGAGAGAAACAATCCTTAGACTCCCATTGACTTTGGGTAGTTCATGGTCTCGCTTTGCTACAACAGAAACGACAAGAGGTACCGGAGGCGGTCCATACACTGATATCATAACTGATCCGTGGAATAAATATGACCTCGACACAACAACTGTAATCAATAACGGAACCCTGGGGAAAAACTTCCCTACTTTAGGCTCTGAAATAATGACAGTTCAAGGCATCGAGAATCTAAATCTTGAAACAAGTGGCGGATTCACCGACGCAATCCATATTACGACTACAAGTTCGATGGGACGCACAAATCACTACTGGTTTGCAGAAAGTGTAGGACTGGTGAAATATATCATCGGTGCAACAGATGCATCCTATCCAAATGGTGAAAAAACAGGTCGGATAGTTCAATACGGCAAGTAAAGATACAATACTGACAAGCGCAACGAAGGAAGTAGGTTTTAACTGACACTCCTTGTTGAGAACAATCGGGTCGCGGGTATAATTACTCAGGCCCGGTTTTCTATGAGTAGATATATTGTATAATTGTTCTATGCAGAATGTGGTGAGTTCGTTGTCAGATTCCCACACGACTAAATCAAAAGTAATATCTCTTAGGCGAAAAGCCTCGGATTCACTACCCTCTGATAGTTCTTAAAGTGCATTTTCGACACACGCTCCAGTACATCTACACCGTGCATTTCAACCAACTCGACACCGAGACGATCTACTTGTGGAGCGGCCCCCTTCAAAAGTTCTTTCCCCACTTCAGCGGAGAGCTTCTCCATCTGCCTAATGAACTCCGCACGAGCAAGAATTGACGCGGCGGCCACCTGAGTAACCTGTTCCCCACGATGTTGCTGATGTAGCGTACATTTTGTTCCAAGTGACTTCAAGGCATTTTCTACAAGTTCAGACTTACCAAACTGATCGACAACAACCTGCGATACAATATGTTTACTACAGAGCTTGCTGATAACATGAGCATGCACATCAGCAAGCAACGTATTAAGGTTTTTGATGCGAGCATACATCTGATTGTATTCCAAAGGCAATATTACTTGTACAGCATGAGGAAAACGTGCTGTCAGACGTGCATCGATTTCGAGAATCCGCTTATCGGTTATCTTTTTGCTATCGCGGACTCCTATTTCGAACAAGTCGCTTTCTGCCTTACGCTCACACAGGAAACCGGCTACCACCAAAGGACCAAAGAAATCACCTTTGCCAGACTCATCAACTCCGACAATCGCCTCTCCAATCACCATGAATTAGTTTGCTCGCTCAAGGTATTCGCCCGTTCTCGTATCAACCTTGATCTTATCACCTTCTTTGATAAACGGAGGCACTTTCACCTCAAGCCCCGTCTGTAACTTAGCAGGCTTTGTAACATTAGAGACCGTATCTCCACGCGCCGACGGCTCAGTCTCGACAACGTCCAGAATTACAGAAGTTGGTAGTTCTACTGATATTGCTTCATTATCGAGAAACAGAACTTTATACTCGTTATC
>JAJRUL010000004.1 GCA_024277795.1 Candidatus Zixiibacteriota bacterium | reverse complement strand
TATTGACGGCAATTGATGCCAGAGTTGCTTACGGGATGGATGGCGATGCCGCTTGTCTTCCAACAGTAGAAAAAGTCATATCAGCCTGTGAGGAACTTCATAACGACTTTTAGATGTTTTGATTGCGTGTTAAGTTACTGACCGACTGTAAGCCTCTTCCATGTGAGTGGAAGGGGCTTTTTATGTTTAGTCATCGTCCAAATCCTGAGATAATTCTCTGACGATCTTCCTTACGCAAGAGGTATTTCATTGCAAAAGCGATTGAGATAATCATTACTGCACTAACATTGACAATCAATGCGGTCCAGTTATTCGGTGGCAAGATCCAACGCAGGACTAGCCCTGAAGGGAGTGCGAGCAATAGTGCCAAGACCCATGAACGAACTGCAGTGAGGGATATTCTTAGCCAAGACAAAGATAATACTTTCCCGATCAAAAGAGGATAAAGGGTAGTAAAAAGCAAAACCTGTGGAATAGTGACAGCCATCGCCATTCCTACCAATCCATATCTAGGGATCAAGAATAATGCTAAGGCAATTTTTATGATCGACTCACTAATGAGGATAGTCAAAAGTATTCCGTGTCGTGCAATACCAAATAGAATAGCGTTACCAACTATTTGAGGGAGTAAAGCTGCTGTACCGATAGATAGTATCATCATAACTGTCGATGATTCGGCAAATTCTGGCGGTAGCCAAAGTGATACAAAGCTCTTGGCATATAAGAGGACACCGACTGCTGTAACAACCGCGAGAAATGACACGTAACGTACAGCCTTTAGGTACAATCCTGCTATCTGCTTCGGATCAGAATGTTCTTCAAGATGCGAGACTGCCGGAATAAGAGGGACTGCGATGCTGTTTATCATGTGTCTCATATAGCGCATCAATTGTGCACCCGGTTGGTAGATTCCCGCAGCTCCCGCTGTACTGACAAGGCCGAGTAGAACGCTGTCGGTATTGTAGATCACCATCCAACAGACAGAAACGCCGAGAGAAATCTTGGAGTAATCGAAGAGCATTTTGACAGTATCACGATCGAATAGTTTGAAAGAAAAAACCACTTTTGGGTGAAGGCGAAACATGACCGCTCCGGTGACAAGATACTTCATTACTGAGAGCACAAGTATTGCAGAGGCGAGTATTGGAAGTCCTTGTCCTTCGCTTAAAAGAAAAGCGAGAATCAGTGCACGCATTGCTTCTTCTATTATGTTAATAAGATTGACGATATCGTAACGATGAAAGGCCCCCAAACTATTTCCGAACGGAGTAGCAGCAAAGTTGAAAGCCATAAAAACACCGAGAATAATCAAGGCAGTTTTCCCTTCAGAGATTACTTCGGGGGAACTAACATTGAATGAGCTGAAGAAGGACAGAGCAAAAAAGGTCACTCCCGCAAGTGCTAATCCTGCGATTACGCCATAGAGTAGATTGGCCGTGTTGAGGACCTTGTTTATCTCTTTGTAATCCTTTTGTCCGATCAACTTGGATATAAATTTCGTGAGAGCTGAGGTCAATCCTGCATCGAAAAGGGAGAAATACCAAACAGTTTGAAATATGATGACCCAGATGCCATAACGTTCTTCTCCCAATATCGATGTAATATAAGGCGTGAAAAAGAACGCAATTATTATTCTCCCTGCATAAAATGACCAGGAGGTGAAGACATTGCGCACAAACTGTCGAGCTACATCAAGCAAAGATCATTATCCTATAACAGAAGTTCTGTGTTGCCAGTGAACGTACAAAACTCAACGCATAGTTTCAAGAAAGCATTCTACTAAGCTCTTTGCTGAAGAAGCTGTTTTTATTTGGTTATCATATCAATTGAAAAAAACTTTTGAGTGTGAATAGAAATGTATAACTTCTATATAGAGATTTGTGAGGAGTAGAACAATCTACAGAGTAAACGAGAGGTTGATAGATTGATTAAAAGAGCCTTGGTCATATCGTGGATAGTGATCGCTTTTGTGATGCAAGTGGATGCAAAAGCAAGGCCATCTCTATATGGTTTTGCACCAGCATACCCTGTTGATATCCCGCAATTCTCGCGTCCAATTGGTCGAGCACCTTACTTTGATCGTGAAAAGATAGTTCGAGTTAATGTACATATCAGCAATAAAGGGGAGGTAGGGCTGGTCGTTGCAGTCGATACTGTAGGGCAGAAGTTTGCCGATTATGCATCACAATGGATTACTGCTCTTACCTTTATTCCTGCTGAAGAGAAAGGTAACGCTGTTGCTTCAATTCTTCCGATCGATCTTCGTTTCAGGCCGAAAGTTCATTACCCCGAAATCCTTTTTCCTGTAGATAGCGACTTGGCAATCACGGACCGTACGATTTATTACGCATCTTATGAGGTCAATGGATATGCGCTACCTACGTTGAGAAAATTGGGTAAGTATTTTTGTGCATCAAAATGGACTGATACAGTGGGGGTGTATCCTTATGTATTGGTTGAAGTACGTTTAGATAGTACTGGAGCCGTTGTTGATGTTCAGCCGATCAGAGACAGTTATCCCGCATTGGTCCAACAGGTGATGTCAGGAGCACTTTGGGGGAGCTATACACCACTATCAATACATGGCGAAGAACGTGAGGCAACCTGTTTCCTTCTTGTTTCATTATTCCCTCAGCTATTCTATCCTACTGCTGTTTGGCATGATGCAGGCAGTTTGACGACAGTTGATATGGATCGTGCGAGAGTCAGTTTACATCCAGATACAGTAGGATTGATGCAGTACCCTGTTTGCAAAACATCTCCTGCAGATTCATTTATTATATCTGGCTTCAATCAATCATTAATTGATACACTGAGTGCTGTTCTCTCAGTAGATACAAGCGGGGCTGTCTCTTTATATCGGGTCTCTCCAACGAAATCTCCCCTTCGTGGAGTCGTCCGCTCATTAGAGTCGAAATTAAAGTTTTATCCCGCTATCGACTATAAGGGGAATCCACGCTATTTTTCAGGACTGGTTGAGATAATTTTCAATGCTAGTGAAATAGTACGAATCAAGTATTTGTGGTGAAGAGCCAACTAATACCGCATATTTATTCCTTAAATTATTCTATAGTATGTAGATAACAATGCGATTTTTTTATCATTCTGTTCTTCAAGGACGCAAAAATTGCGTTGTGCCTATGTAGAGTCTCGAATCCCGTTATACCCTACTAAAGTTATCTCGTTGTCATGTAACAGGTAAGCTCAATAAGTGTGTGAGGCTCACAATTGGCATGATCATTGAATGCATTATATTCTATCCTGAACATCGCCGCCATATGACACCGTTTGGGAAGAAATGACAACATTGACTGTATAATTGAAAGGACGGTTAAATATGGAGAGGATAGCAAATGCTCTTGAGCTTGTGGCGGCCGTAATAATGGTGATAGTCGCTATCTACGTGCAAACAGTGTTTGCGGAGTTTATTTCACCTATAATCCGCATCTCACTCGGGCTTCTTAGCTCACTCTATTTGCTCTTAGGGGTTGACAGAATATCGACTGTAAGAGCAGATATGTAAAAGAGTGCCAACAACATCTCCAGCAATAAATAATAGCTTGACAATAATGCGATTACGGATATTATGTTTAGCTGTTTAACTGGGAGAATGGATGAATTACTTGACTCGAACAAAGATGGCAAAGAGAACAGAACTAACTCAATTCTTACTCGCTTTTATTTGCGTTTTAATGCTTGTCGCCACCGCTAGTGCTGTGGAAGAACAACCTGCTTATGCAAAAGCTCTTGAAGCAGGCGATACGACTAAAGCAATTGACTTACTCACATCATCAATTGCATCTGATAAGAATTTCCACTTGAATTATTATAATCTGGGGCGCATTTATTACGCCCAAGGCAAGTTTGAAGAAGCAGAACAACAGTTTAGCAAAGCTATAGATAAGAAAAACAGTCACCTTCCTTCAAGATTCTTTTGGGGGTTGTCAGCCTTACAGCAAAAGAAATATGATGAGGCTTTTAAGGTCTTTACTAAAGGGCAGAAAAAAGCAAAGAAAAAAGAAAAATTCATCTTTGATTATGGCTTAGGTCTGGTGCATTTAGAGCGTGGTGAATATCAAGATGCCATTACGAAATTTATC
Source organism: Candidatus Zixiibacteriota bacterium (assembly GCA_024277795.1). Taxonomy (GTDB): domain Bacteria; phylum Zixibacteria; class MSB-5A5; order GN15; family FEB-12; genus JAJRUL01. The sequence goes on along the minus strand of JAJRUL010000004.1, from coordinate 3,235 downwards.
TTAGTGCAACTGGGGGATGAGAAGAAGCCGGAGTTGCGACAGGAGTTATACGGTTCTGATTATAATAAGGCGGATCTTATTATTAGCTTGGGGGAAGCTAATTTTTATTCCAAAGTATATTCATCAGCCATAATTCAGTTTGAAAAAGCCGCCGCCATGGGGCCACTGAGTAACGAGACCCGCTATCATTGGGCAGAAGCTTGTTTGGAGACAAAAAACTTCAACTGTGCTATCGATAACCTGAAATCAGTATTGTCTGAAGATTCTACTCATGCTGAGTCTTGGGAGCGTCTTGGTGATATCTATTTCCGTGCCGCTCTTTCAAGTCGCTCTCGTTCTGAACGGAACGAACGAGCAAAAGAGACTATTGGGTCATATAAGAAATATCTCGAGTTGAGCAAGACGAAACCTGATTCTTCAAGTGTACGAGTGTTCTTCGGCTTGGCTCTCTCATATTCATATCTTAATGCATTCGAACAAGCTATTGATTATTTCGAGGATGTTCTCGCTATACCGTATGAAGCTCGTGATATTTATTTCCATTATGGGAAAGCACTGCGGTGGGGTAAGAAAGATTATGTTAAAGCCGCTGAAATGCTTGAAAAGCATATCGCATGGGTGGAAGAACAGGGAGCTGATTATAAGACCCGTGTATCTGACATGGAGCTGAATCTTCTTTTAGGTGACTGTTATTTCAGGCGTAAAGATAAAGATTACCCGAAAGCAATATCGCACTATCTCAAAGTTTTGGAAGTAAAACCTGACCATTCACGGGTTTTGCAAAGTGTAGCGATTGGATATCACTCAATGCAGGATTATCAAAATGCCTTGGTATATTACGATCGGCGAATTGCCTTAGGCATTGATACGGCTGCCGCAGGGATTTATAAGAATGCGGGCTATTGTGCTATGAATCTGGCCAATAGTGCGGTAGAGGATGAGGGAGAAGATATGGATGACGCTCTTGGCGAGGAGGAGTTTGAGTCTTCTGCTGAGCCTATTGATGCTGATTCAATGTTTGCGCGTTCAATTGGGTATATGGAGAAATACCTCGAACTCAAGCCCGGTGATGTCAAAATTGTATCTATGATAGCGTATACCTACTTATACCGTATGAATGACTGCGCAAATGGGGTTAAATACTACCAGAAACTTCTCGCGATAGAGCCAGACAACTGTGAAGCCAAGAAATCAATCGGTTTTGCATATTTTGGTGGTGAACTTTGTACTACGAATTACACTAAAGCACTAAAATACCTGAAGGAAGCTCATAGCTGTATTTCTGCAGGAGAAGGTGGAGATTGTTCTGATGTATCGCTTGTGCTCTACATCGCACAGTGTTACCATCTTAGAGCGGCGCAAAAAGCGGCCGCGAAAGAAGATACAAACTCTGATTATAAGAATGCTTATACATGGTACGGGAAAGTGTTAAAGTGTGAGCCAGGTAATAAAGAGGCCAAGAAAGGCCAGGATGATACACAGTTTGAATTTTCAAATTAGCGATCAACATAGCTAACGGGAGATTGAATGTCCGAAGACGAAAAGAAGAATAAGTCTTCCAACCGCATTGACGATAAACAGCGGTTCAATTATATCGGGTTTGAAGTATTCCCGGGAACACCGAAGGACCTCTTTACGAGTGAAGCTGAAAAGGCAAAGTATGTCGATTCGCTTGTGGCCCGAAGAAATAAAGGGGAATTAATTCGGGAGGACTGTACCCTTATGGAAGAACGGGTCAGTACGCTTGACAGAGCTATTCTGTCAATTGCCTGTGTTGTTATTTTAATAAGCCTGTTCTTTCCGTGGTATTCAGTATACAATGCAGTTGAAGAGGTTTATGAAGCACCTGCTGAAGCTGTTGCTGATTCACTTGGTCTTGCCAGTACCGACTCACTCAGTATGGCAGTTTCTGCTGATATGCAGAATGATTCCGCGACCACTCTTGCTACGACCGAAAATGCAAGTGAAGGTAATACGGATAATAATCAGACTTCCTCAGCAAGCTCAGGTAGTTCAACTGAAGAGGTACTGCATGGTTACGTTGCTAAGAAGAAAATTAACAATGTGTATGAACACGTTGCCGGTATAGGCGGATTGCTTGCTATCGGTTCAGTCGGTTCTTATCTGTTTTCATCTGGCTTCATTTTGATTTTAACTGGCGTTATTGTAATACTCCTTACTCTTTTATCAATTGGGTTACCGATTTATACTCTGTACGGTATTTGGGGAGTTAAGGGTACTGCAGATCAACGAGCATTAACGCTAAAGAAGATTCTAAAGCTCAGTTGGGCACCTTTGGCCCTCTTTGTTTTTGCAATGTTCTTATCATTGTTTGGGGCTGAGTATAGCTTTGATGCTGAATCTATGTATACCAGCTTAGGTGAAAGTTATTCAATTGGTGTATTCCTTGACTCGTTGTCATGGGGTATTCTTGTGATGTTAGGTGCCTCCATTCTTGTGGCGGCAAAAGGTTCGGAAATATAAACGTATTTAGTGAATAGACTGGAGGATCGTATCCGTGGTTAAACAAACTCTTTTTGTTACCCTCAACGCATTATCGGCTTTTGCCATCGCAGCAGGACTTTTTTATGGTGTTTTCAGAGTTTCTGAGAACCCGATTATTCACTCGGTCTATAAGGGTGGTCCATTGGTTGTTCTGCTCATTATGATTTTGGTTATGTTGATTGTTTTTATTCTCGAGCGCTATTTCTCATTGTACAAGGTTGCCAAAGGCAAAAGCTCTGTACAGGTATTCTTTAAGAAGCTCGTGACTATGATCCAAAATGATGACCTCGACGGTGCTCTTGCCGCTTGTGACAAACAGCGTGGCACTACCGCTAACGTTTTGCGTGCGGGTATTGAAAGATACCGTGAAGTGAAAGGACAATCAGGAGTTGATGCTGAGAAAAAGATCCAATTGACTCAGTCTGCTATTGAAGAAGCAAATGCACTTGAAGGTCCACTGCTTGAACGTAACCTGATCGCACTCTCTACCATTGCATCTATTGCGACAATGGTAGGACTGTTAGGAACTACAATCGGTATGATCCGTGCTTTTGCGGCTACTGGTAATGTTGAGGGTGGTGTTATTGATGCTACGGCACTTGCAACAGGTATCTCAGAAGCTTTGGTTAATACAGCCGGTGGACTTATTTCCGGTATTCTCGGTATTTTCTTCTATAACTACTTTGTTAACAAAGTAGATGCTTTCAACTATACGACTGATGAAGCGACC
>JAJRUL010000022.1 GCA_024277795.1 Candidatus Zixiibacteriota bacterium | reverse complement strand
TTAAGCGCCGCTCACTTGCCTCCTCTGAGCTCGAACTGTCAGATAAGATAGAACTGACCGGATGAATTTGAGGATTTTAGGAGAGCTCTCGTTTTCTGAGTGTTTTTGACTTATCTATGAGCCATAACCCGATGATAGTGTTAGTTCTGTCTGACCCTGCCGCCTTTCCTTCCTTCTACTATACAGCAAGTAGTTTATTCAGACCCAATCTTTATCTATTGATAAAACTTGTTACAATGACAGAATTTTTCAAACTAATCTAGGCAAAGCTGAGGGCGAGAACGATTTTCTACACTGATACGTAGGCGTTTTTACTGGAAGTTTCATTTTAAGTTGAGGACTGCAGATCTCTGTGATGGTTGTAGAATCGTTTGGATAATTTAGTTCTTTGCTTTCTTGACTGGCTCTATAAAAGATTATACATCACTATTTCATTATATAATACCGTGTTTTATGTAAAAAAACCAACCATAGTATCTGTTTATAGACGATGTTCCTAGTTGTCGTTTTTTCGGGATTGAGAACGTTGACCTTTATGTCTGATATTTTTCTGACCCTCGAAAATGCAACATAGAGTTGTCCATGGCTGAATATTGGCCGGGGTAGAAGCAATCCGACCTAAATAGTTTCGATTTAGATTCACATCTGTTTGGGTTGAGCCATAGATACCTTTTTAAATGTCTGTCCTTGAGCTTTATTTATCGTCATGGCCATAGCGGGACGGATCGGGAATTGATGTCGATTGAAACTGAATGGCAATGAAACGTCGCTAGGTGATAGAGTGATGCGTGGGATGAGAGCGTGATCGCCAGCATGGTCGCCTGAGATTATAACGCAGTCCAAGACATGGTTTTGCATTTGACAGATTTGCATCCGAGTTCCATTACAGAGCCCCCCTCTCACGTTCAGATTTCGCCATAAGAGTACTATCGCTCCTTTCTTCAAAGTGAGTTCGTGAGGTGGGAGGCCCGTGGGGTTCAAAGTATAGAGATATTCTGCTGGATATTCGGAGACATCATCGCCTGTATCAGCTTTGATCGTGTCAATGCTGAGATACGTTTTTGAAGGTCCTGAAAAAAGCTTATTTTCATAACTATTGCTTTTGAAGCAATTATGTACCTGGAATGCGCTCAATTGCGCGGTGATTGACTTCGAGGGCGTCAGCGTTTGTTGGACAAAGAATAACCTTTGAAGCCAGTTCGTCAACTTCTGTGATATCGATCTCTTTTCCAAAAATGACGTCAACCAAATCTTCATTCGTGAGGCATTCTTTGGGGATCTCGATTTCATCATCAATAGAGGGAAGTTGTCCATTTCCAAGGCGAATCAACCAATCCGAGAACTGGAGCTCCTCTGGACCAGTCCTCATGTTTGTGGCAAGATGATACACGTTGAAAGATTTCCAAATTGGCGAATTTTTGATGCAAGTGGCAATTGTCTGTGCCGGAGATCCATGTGGAACAATAGGAAGAGTTTGACGAAAATCTCCACCTAACACGAAAATTTTCCCGCCAAAACGGCGATCAGAGTGATAAGCTGGAGTCAGTTTCACTACATCAGCAACTGCTTTTTCGATGGCTTGAAGTGCATCCTTAGGAATCATAGACGCTTCATCAATGAAAAAGATATCAGTTGCCTGAAGAAGCCTTGCAGTGTCTGAGGTTGTTTTAATGGAGCAAGCAGCAGGGCCTCCGTCACTGGAACTGCTGAGATGAAACGTGCTATGGACTGTTCTGCCTTTAGGACGCAAAGTGGCAGAAATACCAGTCCAAGACATCATTATCGCTGACATTTTTCGTCCTTTTATCAGCCTAAAGAAAGAGATATTTCGATCGAAGTTAGTAATTTTAAGGTCAGATCTTTTTACCGATACAAAGCAGTGAAAACAAAAGTTTTCCCGGTTCCTCCCGGTCCATCGACAAAGAAGCAGTTTTTGTCAGATTTACGATCAATGGCTTCCAAAACGTCATCCGCAAATGCCCGTTGACTGCTGTTGAGCTTTTCATACATATCTTCTCCTTCAGCAAGGTCCTTTTCAGCCGTGGAATCTTCAGACTCAACTGGAGGAAGAGCTTCCAGCCCACTTATTTCCAAATGGCACTTTGCAACATCTTTTCCGTTTTCCATCAACTTCTGATTTACTTCCCAGTAGGCCAGTTGAATAGCTCGATCCTCCGATTCTTTCTTGTGAATATAGTCTTCAGCAAGATCCAATTTGAACATTTCCCAGAGTTGCTTCGGATCGGACGGTTGTCCAAGGTCAAGAATCGTAGCAAAGAGTTGTCGAAGTTGAGAAGGCATCTGATAAGATGCTGCTTCTGAGAGACATTTCTCCCACTCCGTATCTTCTTTGAGTAGGCCCGATTTCCGTGCTGCCTCCTGGAAAGTGCTGCACTTGTCTCCATCGACAGTTTTGAGGTCGTCATGGGATGTGGCTCCTTTTTGATGGAGTAGCAGAAGGCGGAGGTAAAACTGATCGTTGTTTGGGTTCACACTGTACATCCTTCCAATAGCATGCTCTTCTCCTGAAAAAATTGAAAGTTAACACACAGCAACAGTTAATTTGTAATGCCAAAATGCTGTTTTTGCAATGAAGGAGGAATCGAACCCCTGCCTTCTTGATTTCTGGTCAAGATGTTTCTGCACTTAGTGCAAGATATAATGATAATGAGTAGTGGATGGAACTTATTTTGAAATTTTTTATTCATACAATTTTGAGTTTATACCTTTCTTTCTGGGCTGCCAAGCATTGCCTTTCCAGACGTAGTGGACTGGGATGTCGTGGTAGAGGTAGTTTTTAGCTTCTGGATCGGTTTGGTTGAGTTTAAAGTAGGCGATCAATCGAGAGTCTTTTGATTTGCTAAGGCCCTCTGCTTCCCTCCCAGCTTCGAAGTAGACCGGCTGTTCGTTTTCCAGGTGGACAGGCAACCGTATGATAGCGTGAGACTTCTTTTGCATATCATAGGCACTGAGTCGCCAGAAAGCTTCTGGAGGAGAGACATATCTAGACTCGAGGTATTGATCGATCTCGTTCCATTCAAGTTCATTTCCAGACGTCTTGTACCGGATTCGTGCACAGTCATGACCCTTGAAGATATACTTGTAAAGATATTTGAAACTCTTTACAGTCGAACAGATCTCCAAGTTTATATGAGCATCGAACTTCAAGAGCAGGTACGGATTGTAGGGTACCACCCACTGATTATCGATCTCGTATGGACCAACTTTTAGTTTGTCACCGTTTTCTCTCCTCTGATACTGTGTAAACCCTTCAACGTTTGGATACGTCTCCTTGCAGAACGACTTTGGAAAGTTCTTGGTGCAGATGTTCGTTTCAGCATCCATGCAAGGACATCGTTTATTCAGCTCTCCACATGGTCCATGAATCATTGTGCGGCCAACGATTTCTCTGAGTCGGGGATAGAGCTCCGGATCGGGCAGTTCCGCACAGACCAAATTGTTGATCTGCTCTGGGAGGCGTGGCTTATCGTCGCTCTGGAGCATAAGCAACATATGACAGTGCGGAAGACCTCGTTTTTGAAACTCAATGACCATAGTATAGGCCGTGATGACTCCGAAGATATGCTTCTTGAATAAATCGTCCATCATCTCCTTCAGCTTCACCATAAAGACCTTGCAGACAATGTCAGGTCTATCACTTGCAGTCTGGCCATGAAAAAGTTCTCGTGTAATTTCTACCCATTTTGGATTGCAAGTAAAAGTTAAAAAAATATCGGGTTTTCCGAACTTTCGACAGATCGCCATGGCATCCTGATAGTTCTGATTCATGTTCCGCGGGCTGCCAGGAAAGCTTGAGGCCAGAACCACGATTTTACCAGGTGGAAGATGGGCTTTTTCGGCCTCTTTCGCTAGAAAGTCCTCGAGTCCTTTATATGAATCTGCGCGGAGCTCGTCCTGATGATATCGTTGCCAATCTATCCGGCTTTCTTCAACTTTCACAAAAGCATCCACTAAATATTGTTGAAACAGCTTCCCTCCTTGCAAGATGATATTCAAATCGTCCGGGCGTTGAGCTATTCGATAGGAGTAAAATTGCAGCTGAGTTATATTCCTCGAACCATCCCTGTTCTTCATCTTTGGATTCCATCCAAAATCGCCCTGGGGGAATAGAAGTGGATAAGTGAGTGGATCACAGTGTTTGTCGATCCCATGGATCCTTCGAAGTGTTCCATCTCGTTGATGAATGGCGATCTCGTGTTTATTAGACCAATTATCATCCTGATCAACGACGATCGCAGCAACTTCATTGGCAGTAGGAAGGCCATACCGTCTGAGATCAAGATTCTTATCCGCATCAAATACCATAAGCATCTCCTTGACATCCCGTCCTTCTGCTTGAGCTTGCTCGGCTTCTTTTTTTTCAAGTTCATGCATCATCTGGCACGATTGGACAAAAGGGTTCGTTTTTCTCATCATTTGATCCAACTCCAGCATCGTCTCAGCCAGACATCCCTGATTCGCTTTATTTGTCATTCTTTCTTCGACTGCCATACCAGAATCCAGAATATAAAGTTGACTAAACAGTGGATGCTCAGAGGGGTCAGGATGAAGAGGTCCGATACGATGGTACATTTGACCTAAAACACATAGCATTAACGATCTACCGGTACAGTAAAATCCCGATCATATAGCTAATGCCAAACTCAGCTTGTAACGACTTCGACATTAGACAACAGAGCAAAATGATAGAGGAAAAGCCGCTTATCAAGAACTATATCATAAAGACCTTGCCTATAAGCAATCTTGAGTATAAGGAGCCCCAAGTCTAATTCTACAGTACCCTAAGAGAAATACATTACGAAGCCTCAGGTCTAATTCTACAGTACCCTAAGAGAAATACATTACGAAGCCTCAGGTCTAATTCTACAGTACCCTAAGAGAAATACATTACCGTAAAACCCTGACTGTAAGCAATCATAAGTAAACTATCTTTTATAAATTCATTTTCGGGTCATAAATTTGATTGATTATAGCCATGGTGTTGCGGTACGCATATAATAAGGTCGCTCTTACCATGTATTTTGTAGCAGAATGGCCCTCGTCCAGGAATGGTAGCCAGATTTGCACCAAGGGAGGCAAGAGCCATAGAACTGTTGTAGCTTCTAATATGCTCACGGAAATTCTTTCCAATGCGATCGTCTCTGTATAAAAACTCCTTGAGCTCGTCTGGGCAGGGTTTCAAAGGATCTAGGCGAATTTTTCCATTGTCACAGCACTGTCGGAACTCGTTGTGTTTGTTCTGAGCCAGTTCACCTAAATTACAATATGATAATTGACTGCTTAACATAAACAAAATTCTAACCTTTGAAGTGAATGGCGAGGCAGTGTTGGCAAGGAACGTCCATATGACCAATGTCTAACAGAGCAGGGGACTCATTCGTAAAACGCAGACCTAAATATACAGATAATTATTTCTATGGTTGAAACGACATATAAAAGTTTTGCTTACAGTGTCAAAGTTTATCAATGGCGTTATCCTGAAGGCGTGGTATACTGTTACCAATACATCTGATTTCACAGACGAATTCAATAAAGGATATAACGACAAGGGCTTTAGTGTATCCGTGCCATTAAGGTTGTTTGCGGGTGTTGACTCAAAAACCATTTATCACTATTCACTCACTCCCTGGACAAGGGATACAGGGCAGGATATAGAGCATTTTGGCACACTATTTGATTTCATTGGAAGAAATACAAAGATTTTTATTGACAAAGACAGAAAGATGGTG
>JAJRUL010000021.1 GCA_024277795.1 Candidatus Zixiibacteriota bacterium | reverse complement strand
GTGGATATGTGCGTCAACCCGGAGCTGATTTTGCGGAGGGTTGTCCACATCTCCATCAGCCCTCACACATCACTCACATCTCTTTTCAACCTCAACAGGATACCCTGAATTTACAGAAAATTATTTGCACTATCCAGACTTTGAGATTTTGATATGTCCGGTTGCGGTTTGCCAGAATGGAAATGGTATGATAAAAAGATATGTAGAAATTCGTTTTATTTATGCAACGTGTTGATGGAGCGATCGATATTGACACAGCATACAGTAAAGAAATTAAAACTCCAGTATGTGTTCCCAGTAGACGGTCATGTCAAGAGACTCTAGGGGAAAATCCAAAAGTAGTTATCTTGAGAGATTTTGCACATGAGCACTAGACCCGGAGAAGGTGAACGACGCGCAATTGGCGGATATTGGCCACAGTATCTTATAGGTGCGTCCCTAATACTCAAAGCTCTTGAGCAAGGAGACTTCGAGTGGGCCCGCGTTGCGGACCCAACCGCAGGTCGTGTAGACGATATCCAAATTGCAACTACAGGACGTATTGACGCTTATCAGGTGAAGTGGGCACAGTACGGTGGTACAGTAACCCTTCGGAATTTGACTCACTCTGCGGATAATAATCCTGCTCTGTTCAACCAACTGTCACAGGGATGGACGGAATTAAAGCAGAAATATCCTAATTATCGTGTCGTTGTCCATCTCACCACCAATCGCATTCCGGCCTACACATCATCTGGAATGCCAAAAACAGAGAACGAGCCAACTCCTTACACCGTTTCGGCTTTTATTGAACAATCGTGGTTGCCTACACTGAAAAAAGGTATCTTTGTTGCAAAAGATATTTGGGGTTCTGTATGGGAATCATTGCAAGAAGTTACCAAATTATCTGACAGAGAATTCGCCGCTTTTGTTCAAGACTGTAGACTAGACTTCCATACACAACTACCTAACGAAACAACTGATATAATTGCTGTTCATAATCTACTTTTTTCCACAGCAGCTAGTCCAGAGCGGATCATTCAGTTGGACCGAAATGAATTGCTCTCGCGTTTAGGTTGGACACAACGTTACGAGTTTCGCAGTCAGCACACATTCCCTGAGCCTCAATTCTTGTATCGTCCTATTGAACATACGGTAAAGACCCTACATGAAAAATTGGAAAATATTTCTGGTGGATACATTGGGGTATTCGGGCCACCCGGCTCAGGTAAATCAACATTTCTTACGCAAACATTACGAACGCTACCGATACGCCTAATCCGTTATTACGCTTATGTGCCCGATGCACAGGATCCATCTGTATTGCGGGGCGAGTCAACTAATTTTTTCCACGATGTCACATTACAATTACAACGGATAGGTATTGGCAATCACAAACGACCAGACCCTACTGACCGAGTGGCCTTAATCAAGCTATTTCACGAACAACTTCAATTATTGGGACAAGATTACAAGACATCAGAGACACGAACTATCATCTTAGTTGATGGTCTCGATCACATATCACGCGAGCAGCACCCCAAACGTTCCTTGTTAACTGATCTTCCATCACCCAATGCAATTCCAACAGGTGTTTACATCATTGTAGGTAGCCAAACAAAGGAGCTTCCTGATTTGCCTGCTCCCGTGCAACATATTTTTTCCCACGATGATAGAACCATCTTAATGGGAAGATTAGCTCCATCAGATGTTCAGGCAATTATCAAAACCACACTTCCTACTCTAGAGCGAGAACACTACCAGCAAATTTATCAACTTTCTGACGGACATCCTCTCGCTTTAATTTATCTCTTGAACTCTCTAATTCAAGCAGAGTCACCAGCAGAATACAGCACTATCATCGAAAATTCGCTTCAGTATACGGGTGATATTGAGGAGCAATATTTTGCGCACTGGCGCAAGATAGAAGATGACTTTGATCTTACCCAGTTGCTGGGTTTGCTTGCACGAATACGTGGCCCGATTCCAATGAACTGGGTGGCAAAGTGGGCGGAGCGATCATCGTTACAGAAGCTGAAACATCTCTTTATACAGTATTTCTCAAGTGATAGTCAAGGGCGTTGGGAATTCTTCCACAATAGTTTTCGCATCTTCCTAGAAACCAAAACGGCGGAACTACTGCCTGGTCAAACAGTTGAGCAAGCGAACCAACAATATCACTTCCAACTTGCACGGTACTACGAAGGTTCTGATGCTCCTTGGCAATGGGAAACACTATATCACTATTATCAAGCAGGTGACTTCAAACGAGTTGTCGATATTGCACAATATAACTGGTTCAGAATGCAGGTTGAATCACTTCGACCGATAGATGCCATTGAAACTGATGTTAGATTAGCCATCAAAGCAGCAGGCGAATTGGTCGATGCAGTAGCACTGATGCGGTACACATTTATAGGTGCATCTCTGCAACAACGTGCCCAGGCATTGGAAGACACAACACTTCCTCACCTGTTGATTGATGCAGGCGAACTTCATTTGGCCGTAGATTACGCCCGAGATGGGGCTAAATTACGTATAAATGAAAAGCAGGCCCTCTCATTAAGTGTCCACTTGTACAATGCTGGATTAGAGCAAGATGCTCACCGCATATTTGAACTTGCCGAACCACTCGAGTATTTGTCAGGTCGGCCCATTCCAGATGACCATACACGCCCCCAAAATATGGAGGATTTGCTTTCTACATGGGTGGAAAGTGCAAGTTTACTGCGTCCCCCTGCCGAACTAGTTGAAACAGTTAGACGTATTCAAGTAGAGCCATTACGCCATGATAAAGAGAAAGATATACAACAGGTAAGCCTTGATTTACAAAACTGGTTGCTTTACCAAGGGGCATTGGCCTGCTGCAAACGCGGTGATTGGGATGGGTGGCAAACATTTTTTAAAGCATTGGATAAACAACGAGATCATTCAGCTCGCTATTTTACCCTATTGCGGTCAGTAGAGTATTTGCGTAATTTAAATCAGATTGAACGATCCCGACAATTATTTCAAACTTTACTGGCAATGAGGCCTCCTAAATCATTTGGGGCTGGACGACACGGGATAGCAAATTGCTTGTCTATGGCTGAACTAGCGATGTTTCTCAATATAGATAACGCCAAAGTCATTGCCCAGGACTGGCTTGACAAAATGAAGCCAATTCCGTTAACTGACAGGGAAATATCCAGGGAGAACACACCAAGACTATACAACTTGCAGTTTCGTTATGCGCGAATCAGGTTTATCCTAGATAAATCTCTCAAGCCCAGTCGACTAGTACAGGAGTCAGAGAAGGTAACTACCTTCGGTCCGTATGAGGAGGATAAAACTAAACAAGCGAGACGACAACTCAATTCAGTTGTAATTCATCTGGCAAGAATATGGGCAGATGGATACTTGGGCTATCAGCAGGAACCTCTTGTTTTTCTCCGAGAAACCAGATGGATTCTCGATCTGATTGAGTCAGGTTGGTCATCCCAATCTACCAGCTTTCGTCTTGATGTATCAGGGGCTAAAACAGATATTGCAAGATATATTATTGCCTGTTCGGTCAAACATGGACAGGAAACACTAACCGCTATTAAAAATGAATTTGATTCGCGTTGGGCGAATCGTTCGGATGTTTGGTGGGTGGGAACGCAAAGAGAAATCATCCTCGCTTTTGTAGATCAAGGGGTCGAGCAGACATGGGTTAAAAACCATCTTAAACGCATCGAATCAGGCATGTTACGCGACTTAGAATTATACAGTCGTGTTGAGCAATGTGAGGAACAGGCGAAGGCCTGGTTAATCGTAGGAGAAAAGAAACTTGCATTATCATCGCTCCGGCAATTAGTTCAAAGCGCCAGAGGGATTTATCACGACGAAGATTATCAATTAGCACGATGGGCAACTTGGCTACGCAAAACAAACTCTCTTGAACCATCGGCATCGTACGAGAGAATTCGTCGATTTCTTAGACAAGTTGCCAGTAATGAAGGAAATGTTACAGGCGTAGGCGATGCGCTACAGATAGTTCTTCAAGCTGTATTCGATCTGAGTCCATATAAATCTATTCAGTTTTATAAACGATTATTAGAGCGAAAAACCATCACACATAAGGAAGGGATTACCAAGCTACTCATCGCTGCTTTAGAAGCGCCAGACCCACCCGTTCGGGAAGTATATTGGATAACATTAGAGCTAGTTCTTCCCCTTGTACGCATTGCCTCTCCTGTGCTGATAGCACAACTGATCGTACAGGCAGATGCTATATTGGGGCAATCATCAGCTATCGAAATGGCTCAACACATCGTCAATCGAATCAGGGTAGACTGTTTATCTGATCAAAGAGCAAACTGGTTAGAGGGTGTTTGTGAGGGATTAAACTCAATTGGTATCAATCCATCACAAGTTGGAATACAACCAGCGGAATTGGAAAAACCCGATTACGAGAGTAGTGATAGTAGTTTAGATCGTAACCTGCACTTGAAAACGGGCGAGCAACTAAGTCTGCAAAACGTTCTGGAGATGATTCATTCGGTAGAGGATTTGCGCCAATACCTAGATTATGAGGACAAAAAACAGAGCGATTATTTTGAGTGGCATCGCGTTGGACAAGACCTTATCGGCAGAACATCCTCAATCAAACAGCTTTGGGAAATTTGCGATCTTATCGACGACCGAGTAGATAGGTTATCACGAGATAGATATATGGCGGAGGTGTTTACGAGCCTGAGCAAACGATTTTACGAATTAGGTCATACTAGACATGCAGAACAAGCGATTGAAAAAGCAATGGCTCTTACAAGACCTTCAGGTTGGGCTGTAAATTGGGACGGGGGTGTAAAATATGCAGTTATGCGTCAGAGACTCGTCATTTTCGGAGAAGATGCTAGAGAAAAACTGGTTAAGTTGTATGCGCAAGAT
>JAJRUL010000020.1 GCA_024277795.1 Candidatus Zixiibacteriota bacterium | reverse complement strand
TAGTAGTTGTATTCAGGTGTTGGCGTGTATTTCTCAATAATGAAAAAGAGCTTGCCTATCATAATTATTTACGATTTATTCTATCTGTTACTGTGAAGGTACTCCGTTGGGGGTGGCGTAACAAACCGCCTGAGATTATACCCCCTGGACCTGATCCGGGTAATTCCGGCGTAGGGAAACGGTTATACGTCTATCCGCTTGCCTTATACTGAATCCCGGTGAAGCGCCTGTACGAAATCTGTAGTTAATCTATAGCATGAGGTTGCAGTCATGAAACGCTTTGCCATGACCCTAATCCTGACTATCTGTCTGGTCTCTACTGCTTTGGCGGTAAAAAAGACAGCACGAGTCGTTGACGATGAAGATTCTCCTTTACCGTCAGTTTCAATCACAACCAACCTTCCGACAGTCGGTACACAAACTGATCTGGATGGACATTTTGTTCTTCTGTTAACCGATGATGTAAAATGGGTTACATGTTCTTCCATAGGCTATCAGTCTCGACAATTTGAGCCAACCGATCTCCCCGATACGATTGTTCTGAAGCGTGCGTACTATGAAGAAGAGCCGATCATTGTGCGTGCAGATCGCGCACAAAACGGAATAAGTCCAATCGCATTCGACAATTTGTCGCAGGATGAGATTACCCGCGATTACTCAGTCGGAGAGTTCCCGCTTCTGCTTGAGTCAACGCCTAATTTGCAAACATTTACTGATGGTGGAGGTTCGCTCGGGTATAGCTATGTGAAAATTCGCGGGTTTGATGACAAACGAATCGCAACTTATATTAATGGTGTGCCATTGAATGATCCTGAAGATCAAGCGACATACTTCGTTGATCTCCCTGATTTTGCTTCGAATATCTCTGATATACAAGTTCAACGTGGAGTAGGTAACTCTCTCTATGGTGATGCATCGTTTGGTGGTTCTATCAATGTTGTAACTTCCGCTTTCTCAAACTTACGCTCTGTCTCATTCGTCAGCGGATATGGGCAATATATGGAGAACGGGAAGGCGATTAGCGATATCTATCGCCAAAGCATCGATTTTTCATCGGGTCTGATTGATGGACGGTGGTCTTTTGCAGGTCGTTTTTCAAAGCAGAAGTCAGGTGGTTATCGTGAAAATAGTTGGTATAAAGGGTGGGCGTACTATTTTTCAATGGCACGTCTGGATCCTAAAATGTCAACCGAACTGTATATCTATGGCGGTCCGATCAGAATGCACCTTTCATATTGGGGGTCAAGCCTTGATGCGATCAAAGCAAATCGACGAGACAATCCCCTGAAATACAATAATGAAACTGATAACTTTAACCAACCGCATTACCAGCTACAAAATATATATAAGCTGTCTGATAACATGACCTTGTCAAATGCCGTGTATTATATCCGTGGCACAGGGTATTATGAACAACTCAAGGAGTTGAACAAGTTGGATGATCCGAACGGTTTCGCAGAGTATGGTCTCGACACTTCAATGATAGCAGTCGATACAGCAGATCTTATACGACAACAATGGGTGAAGAAAAATCAGTATGGATGGAATCCGCGTTTGGATATTGATCACAACAACGGTCAGCTTTCAATAGGTAGTTCTGTTTATTATTTCGAGTCTGATCATTGGGGACAGGTTAGTTGGATTGAAGGGCTGATTGATCAATCAGTTGCAAGTTCTCGTTACAAGTACTATCAATACTATGGCAAGAAGTTGGTCGGCTCATTCTATGCCAAAGAGTATTATCATCTAACTGATAAGCTGTCTGTGCAGACTACAACACAACTGAGATATCAATCTTACAGCTTTAATCAAGAGAAGATCGGGTCGTTCCTTGGCCATAACTATGACCTTAGCTGGCTCTTCTTCTCTCCCAGAGTCGGAGTGAACTTTGCCCTCAATACCAATACTTCACTCTTTACAAACTTCGCTGTATCTTCCCGCACACCGACTGATGCTGCATTGTATGATGCAAATGATCCATTTGTTTTGCCATCACTTAGTGTACTCTCAGTAAATTCTGATTCAACAGTTTATCGATTTGGTGATCCGACCGCCAAATCTGAACGAGTATATAATGTGGAAGTTGGCGGAAGTTACCGTTCACGGGACTTCGCGCTTAGTCTTGATCTGTTTTATATGAGTTTCAGGGATGAGATTCTGCCGTATGGCGGGTTAGATGATGAAGGAGTTGCAATAACAACTAATGCAGACCGCTCAATTCATTCGGGTATTGAACTTTCTGGTAAGATGAAAATCTTGAACAAGATTGTGCTCGATGGTAATTTTTCATATAACTACAATCGGATCAAAACCTTTGCTCCCATAATCGATGGCTTCACGATTAATTTTGCTGATCAAAAAGTACCCGGGTTTCCCGATTATCTTGGTAATCTAATTGTTGAAGCGAAACTAAGTGATCTGAAAATCACATTGCGAAATCGGTTCGTAGGCAAACAGTATATGGAACTGGCCAACATAGATTCACTGGCAATTAAGAACTATTATGTTGCATCACTGTCGGCATCATATAGCCCGGGTTCTTTATCTGATATTGGAAAAATAACGTTTGATGTACGAGTTGATAACCTCTTTGACAAAGAGTATATCACTTCGGGTTATGGTGGAAACTTTGCATGGGATGGAGGATCAGGTCAAGCTATTGTAGGTGGATGGGCTGAATACTATGTCGCGACTAAGCGTTCATTCTATGTTCAACTACGGCTCGAACTCATGTAGCTAAGTAGGGCAGTGTCCGCTTGCGGACCTGCCACACGCGAAGCGTGTTCTATTGCCTAAGATGGCGGGTTCGAAGATGAAACCGCCCTACAAGACTGCCGACTGGATGCCGGATCGAGTCCGGCATGACATTGTTGAAATGTTGGCCTGATGTGAAAGGAAAGCACAGCCCTTAAATGGACAGGTCACTGCTATGAGAAGCAGATACTATTATCAGGCGAACCCTGAATCGCCAGAAATGCTATGACACTCGGATGGATTGATTACAGCCTGCTGATACTGTACCTTGGGGGGCTGTTGTATCTGGGTATACAGAGACGGCTCAGAAGTGACAGTTCCGCTTCAGAACTTATTGTCGGGGGGCGTTTACTTACTTTGCCAGCCTTTGTGGCATCGCTTGTATCGACATGGTATGGAGGAATTCTTGTTGTCGGTGAGTATTCATTTCAATATGGTATTTCAAATTGGCTGGTGTTTGGAGTGCCCTATTATATTGCTGCCTTTCTTTTTGCTCTGTTCCTTGCAAAAAAAGCTCGTGAATCGAAATTGCTGACTGTTCCTGAGCGTCTTGCAATTACGTATGATAACAAAACAGCGATAGCGGGGTCGGTTGTTCTTTTTCTGATGACAGTACCTTCAACATATATTCTTATTCTTGGTGTATTGGTGAACATAATAACCGGTTACCCACTATGGGTTGGAATCTCATTTGGTACATTATTTTCGATTGTATATGTGTATCTTGGCGGGTTTGCATCTGTTGTGCGGACAGATCTTTTACAATTTGGTTTGATGTTTATCGGGTTTGCTGTGATGTTGATCGTTCTGGTTATAAATTACGGGGGATATCAGTTTATTGTAGAGAATGTACCTGTAACGCATTTGACATGGCATGGTGGAAATGACAGTTCTTATATCATTGTATGGTATTTCATCGCACTTTCAACACTAATAGAACCTGCTTTTTTCCAACGATGCTATGCGACAAAGAAAACAAGCACAGCACGTAACGGCATTTTTGTGTCAATAGTCTGTTGGGCAATTTTTGATTTTCTTACTACATCATGCGGGCTATATGCTCGTGCGTTACTACCTCATTTGAAAGATCCGCTGACAGCCTTTCCTGAGCTTGCGGGATTGGTGTTACCCGCAGGTTTGCTTGGCCTCTTTATTCTCGCTTTGTTGGCAACTGTAATGTCGACTGTTGATTCGTATTCATTCTTGGCGGCATCAACTTTCAGTCATGATATTGTCGGGCGGTTTCGAAAGTTGGGAGATAAACAGCTACTGAGGATGACTCGCATTGGACTGCTTCTTTCTGCAGGCTTGGCAGTTGCTTTTGCGCTATTTTTCCGCTCAGGGGTAGCAATATGGCATGCCTTTGGATCAATTGGTACGCCTGCTCTTTTAGTTCCTGTCTTTTTCTCATTTGTAGGAAAGAGACGAATGCCTGCTCAATGGGCTTTTCTTTCAATCGTTTTGTGCGGGGGGTTGTCTGCTATATGGTTAGGGGCAAGCTATTTTCGTGACGGATCATACTGGTTTGGAATCAGGCCGATTTTTCCGGGGCTTATGTTGTCATTACTCTTTTATCTACTGTTTTCACAAGCAGATGATACTATTGATTTGCGAATTACCGAACAAGAAAACAATAATTAATACACACAATAGCTCAGAAATTTATTATATTAAGGTCACTATGAATGATAGAGTGAGAATGTCAAAAGCTGGAGTCCGCAAACTCGAAATCGAGCTGAAGCGGATGAAGTTTGAAGAGCGCCCTGCAATTGTTGCGGAAATCAAGCGCGCTCGTGAGTTGGGTGATCTTTCGGAAAATGCGGAGTATCATGCTGCGAAGGAGAAACAAACTCATATCGAAAGAAAAATCTCTGAGATCGAATATAAGCTCTCGCAGGTTGAGATTCTCGACACCGACAATATCCCTGACGATAAAGTGTATCTTTTCGCCAAAGTGTTAGTTGAGGATGTAGACGATGGTGAGCAACTTGAGTATACCATTGTGCCACCAGATGAGACTGATATTGACAATGACGTGATATCTGTCCACTCTCCTATTGGCAAAGGCTTACTTGGCAAAGCTGTTGGTGAGATTGCAGAGTTTCAGGTTCCACGCGGGACAATGAAATACAAAATTCTCAAAATCACCCGCGAATAGAAAACGATAATATTCCTTCAGTCTTGCCTGTACAAGCGGGTATGACCTGACGGTTTCGTATAGTATCTATTTAGAACCGCTTCACTCTTGTATGGCAGTATGGTTCGTGACCATTGCGACTATAATAATCTTGATGATTTGCTTCGGCTTTCCAAAATTTATCAGCAGATGTCAACTCTGTTGCGACATCAAAGCCTTTATCTTTGAGCAATTCGATCAGTTTTTCGGATATCTCTTTTTGGTTTTCATCAACATAGAATATCGCCGAGCGATATTGATTGCCGATGTCAGGTCCCTGTCGTTCAACTTGTGTTGGGTCATGGATCTCAAAAAAGAGGCGAGCTAATGTCTCAAAGTCTGTCTTGGATTTGTCGAAGATAACCTCAACCGCTTCGGCATGCCCTGTAAAACCGAAACAGACTTCTTTGTACTCGGGATCATCAACATTTCCGCCCATATATCCTGAAGTGGCAGATATAACCCCATCAGCTTGTTCCAAGTAATACTCAACACCCCAGAAGCATCCGCCTGCAAAATACGCTTTACCGATTTTCTGTTTATCTGTATCAGATGAAACAAATTTCATCGACAAAGAGTTGACACAGTGTCGTGTGTTTTTCTCTGTTAGTTGTTCGCCAAAGAAAATATGTCCAAGATGTCCTTTGCAGTTTGAACAGATTATCTCTGTACGCCGACCATCGGCATCGGGAATCTGTGTCACCGCCCCATCAATAGCGTCATCATAACTTGGCCATCCACAATGTGAATTGAATTTATCGGTTGAGCGGTACAGAGGAGCGTTGCATTGTCTGCAAATATATGTTCCTGCTTCGCTATGCTTATTGAATTCACCTGAGAATGGCGCTTCAGTCCCTTTATGAATAATAACCCGCGCTTCTTCTTCAGTCAGCTTATTGTATTTCACTGTTTTTCCTTTTTTTGATTGAGCACCTACCTGTAATCCGATGAGAATTAGGACGACAATTATGAAAACATATATAATACGTTGCCGTATCTGAGATGTTGGTTTGACAGTAGTCATTATATTTGTCCTTAGTTGAAGTAATTTTGTTATTATTCTCACCCGATAACTTATATAGTCATAATAACATAACATTTTATTATCGGCTCTGGTTCCGACTTGTCTGTCAAAAATGGGCAGTAATAGACAGATATCATTCAGGAAAAGAACTTGACAAAATAGCAGTTTCGATTATTATGCAAATTATGAGAAAGAACCAAACATATTTTGTAGTTGAACATTGCATTTGTTGCTGTTGTTGTACATACCAGAGGAGAGGTCTGGCCTGATATAATACTGCAATATAGCAGAAGCTTCAGCCACCTCAATGATACAAGGTGGTTTTTTTATTGTCAAAAAATATGGAAAATGAACAAATAGATAGTGAGTCAGAATGGACATTAATAGCAAAATAGAAAAGACAGAAGAAATTGGAAAAGATGAAAGTTTCTTTGCATCGGATATAACTGAAACAATAGGTGATACCCCACTTATCCGACTCCGTCGAATGACAGAATCGCGGTCAATTCAAGCGAATATATTGGTTAAGCCTGAGTTTATGAATCCGACGGGATCGATCAAAGACCGTATGGCTATCTACCTGTTGAAGAATGCTGAAACAAAAGGAGAGCTGAAACCTGGTGGCACAATCATAGAAGCGACATCAGGAAATACGGGTGCGGCGGTTGCTATGTTTGCGGCGGCTAATGGCTACAAAGCTATTCTCACTATTCCTGATAAGATGTCCAATGAAAAGGTTGATGCCCTCAAAGCATTTGGGGCTGAAGTACATGTCTGTCCGACTGCTGTCCCGCCTGAGTCTCCGGAAAGTTACTATGAAACAGCTAAACGACTTCATCGGGAGACTCCAGGGTCATACTTTGTTGCTCAGTATTTCAATCTCGATAATATCGAAGCTCACTACAATACGACAGGTCCGGAAATCTGGAGACAGACTGGTGGCAAGATTGATGTACTTGTTGGCGGTATCGGAACAGGCGGGACAATTTCTGGAACTGCTAAGTATCTTAAAGAACAAAATCCTAATATCAAAGTTGTTGCTGTAGACCCGATAGGTTCTGTCTATTACAATTTTTTCAAAGATAAAACAATGGTTGAACCTAAGACATACTATGTTGAAGGGATTGGCGATGACTTTCTTTGTCCTACACTTGATCTGACAGTTATTGATGAAGTATATCAAGTGACTGATAAAGAATGTTTTCTTACTGCTCGTGAACTTACTCGGACAGAAGGGATATTCGGTGGTGGATCATCTGGAGGAGCAGTTCATGTTGCGCTGAAACGAGCTCTCAAAATGGCCGCTGGTCAGACTATGATAGTTATTTTACCCGATGGTGGGGCGAAATATATTAGCAAAATCTTTAATGATGAATGGATGCGGGACAAAGGGTTCATAGACTAGGAGCAGATGCGATGACTGATAAGAGCAGAAAATGGCAGTTTGAGACCAGAGCAATTCACAGCGGTGATGTTCCTGAGGATGGTACACATTCTGTTACAACGCCTATCTACTTGAGTTCGACCTACAAGGTTGCCTATCCTGGTGATGAATCAGGTTATGTTTACTCCCGATGGGCTAACCCGACACGACAGGCACTTGAGCGTGCATTGGCAACACTTGAAAATGGTACGCATGCATATGCGTTTTCCTCAGGTCTATCGGCTTTAGATGCTGTTTTGAAATTATTGAAAGCTGGTGATCATATTGTTGCAGTTGACGACCTCTATGGCGGGTCGATGCGTCAGTTTGAACAGGTTGCTCGCAATTTCAATCTTGAGTTTAGTTATGTTGATGGTCGCAAACCTGAAGCATTTGAAAAAGCAATTCAGGAAAATACAAAACTATTCTGGTTAGAAACCCCTACTAATCCTCTCCTTCAATTAGTTGATATCCAGGCTGTAACTCAGATTGGTAAGAAACATAACATTCTTGTCGGTGTCGACAATACATTTGCAACTCCATACATACAAAAACCGCTTGAACTCGGGGCAGACATAGTCTTGCATTCTGCTTCAAAATATCTGGGTGGACATTGTGATGTGATTGCAGGTGCACTCGTTACCAAAGATGCGGAATTAGCCGAACGGATTCGTTTTAATCAGTATGCGGTTGGTGGTCAGTTGGGACCGTTTGAGTCATGGTTAGTATTGAGAGGGCTGAAGACGTTGTCATTACGTATGGAGCGTCATGCGATAAATGCTCAGCAGATCGCGGAATATCTTGAAACAGTTGATATTGTGAAGAAAGTCTATTTTCCGGGTATAGATGGTAATACAGTACCGAACAAAATGCGTCTACCTGGTGGGATGGTTTCCTTTTCTATCAATGCAGATTTTGAAACGGTCAAGAAATTTGTTATGTCTACAGAATTGTTTGTATTGGCTGAGTCATTAGGTGGTGTTGAATCATTAGTTAATCACCCCGCTTCAATGACCCATGCATCAATCCCGAAAGAAGTTCGTGAAGAACGCGGTATTGACGATGGCTTAGTCCGTCTGTCGGTAGGCATTGAACATATTGACGACCTACTCATTGATTTGCGAAATGCATTCACAGCAATTCGTACCATGGTTAAGACGAGTTGATTATTTTTTGATACTGAGGGTGGTAATATCCACCCACTACTACATAGTTCACACATTGTGTCAAGAGACGACGTTTGTTAATTGATCACGCTTTGGAATACTCCAAACGGATCTACATGAAGATAAAATAATTTCATAATATGATATTGGATGAGGTAAACCATGAGAATTCATAGTTTCAACTCGGTTGCGAACGCTTACTCGACAAAAGTTGCATCGCGTCGTTATTCTCAATTTTTGACATTAGTGCATGAATTGCACCTCAATGGAGACGAACAAGTTCTTGATATCGGCTCTGGTCCGGGTGAGTTATCGTTTCAGATAGCAAATAATCTGAATGCAGGTGGGTTCTTACACGGTATTGATTTGTCCGAATCGATGGTGAAACTTGCTCGTAAGAATGCAAAATCAGTCGGTCGAGATAATCTGTCTTTTAATAGTGGAGATGCACTTAATCTCAGCTTTGATGACAATACGTTTGATGTCATCGTTTCATCAAATGCGTTTCCGTGGGTTCCTGACCGTGCTCAGTTCTTGCGAGAGGTGTATCGCGTTCTTAAGCCAGGTGGTCGTTTTGGTCTTGTTGCCCTTTCGAACAATTGTTACAAGGAGTTTACTTTAGCTTTTAAGAAATCTTCGCAGTTGCGTCCTGATTTGTTTGGCACAGGTCGCCCCTTTG
>JAJRUL010000252.1 GCA_024277795.1 Candidatus Zixiibacteriota bacterium | reverse complement strand
GATTTCTTATCTACCACCTTCCCGCATTGCTCTATGCGGCCGCTATTATTGCTGTTTCATCCATAAGTAATCTCAGGTCGCCTCAAATAAAACTTATTGCATTTGACAAAATAGCGCATGTAGGAGAGTTCGCGATTTTTGCATTCCTGATCTTTCGCTCATTTTCCCACTGGGGACCAAATGTCAAACTCAGTAAAACCTTGCTATATTCTGCACTTTTTGTGATGATATTTGCACTTCTCGATGAAACATATCAATATTATGTCCCAGGTAGGCATTCTGATCCATTCGACTTTCTTGCTGATATGTCGGGAGCTATTATCGTACTCACAATCCTTGGAGTTAGAAGACACAGACTTAACAGAAAACAGAAAAAACAAGAGTAATTCAAACTGCGCAGAATCAGCGCAAAAGACTCTCTATCCTTGACTTTTGTTCTACTCGGCATATATTTCACATGGTAGCAACTGCGGACTAAGGACGGTCCTGCTTAGGGGATAGTTCCCCCACGTTTTGTGGTCTAACAAAGTTTGTAAATGATTAAAACAATTCATCCTGTTAATAGGTCAACAATGGATGTTGCCCAATTAGTTTGTATGTCGCGCTTTGGAATCAAACCGTTTTGAAGCGACAAATCGAAAGCGAATGCAGGATTATGGAGGATCTCTTTTAGGATAAGGCCTTGTAAAATGAATTACAATGATTGATCTGTATACTCACAAGAGTAACAGATTATGATTTGAATATTTTTTACTTGAAAATAATTTGCAGTTACTAAATAAGTGATCTGTTTGTATACATGATAATGCTCGAAATAAACATTATTTATCATAACTATCTTAATTTCAGGGGAGTTGGATAATGAGAATCCTTCTTTTTAGTTTTTTGCTCCTACTTGTTGTTGTTGCTCCTGCAATGGCACAAGACTCTGGTGTGCCTGATACAGTTGCTATTGTTGCATCGGTTATACCGGATGCAACGACTGGTCAGAATCAATTGCAACTTGATATTGAAGTCTTCAACGATGAACTGATTGCCGGTAACTCAATGGGTTTCTCATGGGATCATTCAGGATTAACTTTAGATAGTGCTGTGGCAACAGATATTGTTACAAGTCAATATCAAATTGGTCCTTTTTTCTATGAAGAGACTGATATTAATCTGACGAATGCGAATCAACGCTTCCTCCTCGGTGGTGCTGTCCTCTTTTCTCCTGGAATATCTCCTGCACCAAATCGTCGTAAATGGGCTAGCTATTACTTCACAGTAACTAATTGGGCCGCTTGTGATTCAGTATTATTTGATACATTACGATTTAATGCTGGCTCATCATTTATCTTCTCTCCTGCTGTAGGTGCTGGTTTCCAACCTGTTTATACAGGTGCGTTGGTCGCCAAAGATACCGCAACATGCGCTTCCCCTGCAAACCTTGTGGTTGATCCAATGGTTTTGAACTTTACCGGTGAAGAGGGATCTGCTAACCCGAGTTCACAGGTACTGAATATCGGCTCAGATGCTGATCCGCTCGTTTATTCTCTTACGAATGATTCGACATGGCTGACGTATATGCCATCAACTGCAACGACACCACAACCGGCATTAGTTTCAGTAAATACTGCAGGTAAACCTGCAGGAAGCTATACTGATACTATCACAGTATCCGCTGTCGATGCTGTTAATTCACCGCAAAAAGTTATTGTAAATCTCACGGTTACCCCACGTCCAAATATGCTTGTTGTGGCTCCCGATACATTGAGTTTTACTGCTGAAGAAGGTGGTGCAAACCCACCTGCTCTTGTGTTTAATGTTAGTGAGATGTTTGGTCGTTCAATACCGTTTACCGCGGTTGAAACAGCGACATGGTTCGGTCTTAACAAAACAGCAGGCATGACACCTGATTCTGTCGCTGTAACACCGATTCTCATGAGCATGGCCCCGGGTGACTATATGGACTCTATTGAAGTCGCTTCAACTTCTGCGACCAACGGTCCTCTTTATGTCATAGTCAAGATGACTGTTACACCTCGTCCACGAGTGCTGGTAGTTACTCCTGATACTCTCTCTTTTACTGCCGAAGAAGGTGGTGCGAATCCTGCATCACAATTCCTGTATGTCTCTGAAACAGGAGGAGATGCAATTGCCTTTACAAGTGTCGAAACAAGCTCATGGCTAACACTTGACAAAGTAGCTGGAACAACTCCTGACTCAGTAGCCAGTAGTGTAGATTTGACAGGTCTCATGCCAGGGACATATACAGATTCAATTGTAGTTGCTTCTGCAACCGCATCAAATGGCCCTCAATGGGTAATTGTTGAATTTACTGTCACTCCACGACCAAGAATGCTGGTAGTCACTCCTGACAGCCTTGTCTTTACGGCAACCATGGGAGCAGGTAACCCAGCTTCAATGCTGTTTGATGTCAGTGAAATCGGTGGGGATAACATTGCTTTCACAACTGCTAAGAATGCAACTTGGCTGACACTCAGTACAGCGGGTAGTACAACTCCTGATACAGTAGGAGCATCTGTCGATATGACAGGATTGACAGCAGGTACCTATATCGACTCTGTTGAATTTGGTTCAGTGGCCGCATCAAATACTCCTATGTATAAAAGAGTAATTTTCAACCTGCTTCCCGCAGTCAACGAACCTGTCGTACTTGATTCAATCGGACCAAAAATGGTAAACGAAGGTGAACAATTGATGTTCCTCGTTCATGCCACAGATCCTGATGGAACCACTCCAGTCTTGACAACCAGTACTCTCCCTGCAGGTGCCACATTTGCAGACAGTCTAAATGGTACAGGTCTGTTCGTCTGGATGCCGACTTTTGATCAGGCAGGCTTGGATCCGATGGTTACATTCTATGCCAGCGACGGCGAATTCATAGATTCTGAGACTGTTGCCATTACTGTAGTTAATGTCAACCGTCCGCCTATTGCTGATGCAGTTAATGACACCACTATTGACGAGTGCATGGTTCTCAACAAGTTCTTCTATGGCAATGACCCAGATAGTGAGATGATCTACTGGTCTGCTGAAGGCTTAACTCCGAATATGCTCTTCGAAGATAGTAATGGTATCGGTGTCTTTATCTTTGCACCAGATACAACCAGTGCAGGGACTTACCCTATTACAATTCATGTCACCGATGGCACCGATACAACCTCATTCACATATACTGTGACAGTAGAAGATTGTATCATTCCAAATAATCCACCTGTCCTTGATGCATATAATGACACGACGATCAGTGATTGTGAAGGTGGCTTAACTAAAACATTCACCGCTACTGACGCTGATGGTCACATGTTGTCATGGCAACTGCTGAGCACAACTCCAGACAGCTTGCTCTTCACTGATAGTGGGTACTACGCAAGCTTATATGTTAGCCCAAGCACTCCTGTTGGAGTCTATCCAATAGATATGAGTGTTACTGACGGCATTGACACAGTACTATTTACATATACTGTGACAGTTACTCCATGCGATACAACACCATGTGTTAATATCATCTTAGCAGATACAGCTTTCAGCTTTGTCGATACGATCGGTGTTGGATCGGGCATGTACACTGACACGTTGAGCATCAGTAGCTCAGGTGCAGATGTCGAAGTGAGAATGGGCTATAGTCTGATTGATGATTGGGTGATGCCTGTTTACGACACAATAATGACTCCTGGCATCTTGCCAATAAAAATCAATACCACAGGATTAACCGCAGGTATCTACCAAACTGTCATGTGGATCGAAGCTCTTGACACAATGAATGTCTGTGAGCCTTACCGCACATACTTTACAGTCAATCTCACTGTTGTTGATACAACTACTGTTGGTGGCGGAGATGAGCTTGTGATCGGAACCGTTCCTGCAGTACCGGGTGCACAGATTGTTGTTCCTGTCACCTTTACCAATGGTTGTGACCTGACAGGTATTTCAGCTCTGATGAACTGGGATGACTCCCTGATCACTCTTGATTCAATCAGCTTTGAAGAATCTCGGGTTGCAGGATTTGGACTTAAGACAATAACTGTCGACAATCTCAGTCGTCGCGGTGGAGCCGCTGTTTTCATGGATTCTGTCGGAATGGCACTAGCACCAGGAACAGGCAACTTCTTGAATATGTATTTCTCGGTTGCTCCTGAGATTCCTGCCGGTTTCTATCCAATAGTACCAGAACAATTTTCTGCAACTGAAACAGTTTACTTCATTGAAAACTGCAACAGCATGGTTGATACTTGGGTAACTCCAGATATTATCAGCGGTGGTATCACCGTTGATACCGCCTCGAACTACGTTTGCGGTTATGTTGTTGATCCCGATGGTCATCCAATCCCGGGTGCAACGGTAGAACTCTGGGATGATTTTGCTGGCGGTATGGCTATGGCGACAACACTCGCCAACGGCTCAGGTGCTTTCTCCTTTGACAGCTCAAATGTCGTACCATTCGATCTCTGGGCGCACATGGACGGATACTATCCGAAACTGGTAGAAAACCAAAACTTCGGAACTACTGGTATTATGATTGTCCTCACACCGGTAAGTCCTGTTGCCCCTACATGGGAATGGGTTAGCTTCTATTGTGGTTCCAACACCTACTTCGGGTCACCTCTACCTGTCGGCTCAGTAGTTGATGCGTACGATCCTGACGGTGTACACTGCGGAACTCGGTATGTAAGCGAAGCCGGAAGCTACGGTTTCATGATAGTCTATAGAGACGATCCATATACGACCGAAGATGAGGGTGCTGACCCAGGCGATGCTATTATCTTCTTTGTCAACGGTAGCCCTGTCCAAGCGACTGGTGATGTGACTTGGACTGAAAATGGTGATAGGCTTCAGGTCTGCCTCGAAGCTGGTCAAGTTACTCATACTTGTGATCTCTTCGTTGGATGGAACCTCATCAGTTGGTCAGTCGATACCGACTCTGATGCAATCACTGATGCTCTCGCATCATTAGACGGCTGTATTGATGTCGTACTCGGTTTTGAACAAGGCGGATTGACTTACGATCCTGCTTTACCACAGTTCTCAACCCTGAAACAGGTCGACCACCTCTCAGGCTACTGGGTCAAGAGTACCTGCAACGTTACTCTCGAAATCACTGGTGCACCTGTTTCGGCTTCTACTCCTATTGCAGTCACGGCCGGTTGGAACCTCGTTTCATACCTACCTGACTTTAATATGGAACCGATGGTTGCCTTAGCATCAATTCATGATGATCTCGTTGTTGCGTTAGGTTTTGATACAACTGGTCTAACCTATCAGCCTGGTCAAGACATGCTTAACTCTTTGACCTCCATGTCTCCATGTAATGGATACTGGGTCAAAGTGAACAATAATGGTACCTTGATTTACCCGGGTGTCGGGCCTGATGTCTCCGGTTATCGCCCAACTGTAAACAATCCAATCGCAACTGCGATTCCTGAGGTAACCCCAACCCGCACTTGGATGAACCTCTATGCCAACAAGTTGACCCTTGATGGTGAAGTAGTTAAGGCAGGCGCTGTTATCACCGCCCACACATCCGACGGATTGAAAGTTGGTAGTTTCACTATGAATGCTGACGGTATGTTTGGATTCATGCCGATATATGCTGATGATAAGGGAACAGCGAAAATCGATGGCGTGGTTGAAGGTGAAAATTTCTACCTCTCAATCGATGGTGTTGAAACTGCGGAAGCATTTTCCTTCACCTCACACGGTGACCGTGTAGAAATCTTCAATCTTGCGGCAAAAACTGAAACTGATCCTACCCTACCGACCAGTTTCTCGCTGTCGCAGAACTACCCTAACCCATTTAACCCGACCACTACTATCAGCTTCAGCCTCCCTGCAGATGGTCAGGCTACGCTGGAAGTATTCAATATTCTCGGACGTTTGGTAGCAACTCCATTTGATGGAATCGCTACTGCCGGTGAGAATCAAGTTATCTGGGATGGTACTAATTCAGTTGGAGAATCGGTTGCATCAGGTATTTACTTCTACCGCCTAACTGCCGATAATTATACTGAAACCAGAAAGATGACTCTGTTAAAATAAGAGTCACCTTTCAACTAAACTGATATAACAGTCCGGCCGGTTTCAAGACCGGTCGGACCTTCTTAACGGTGCAAGTGTGAAACGGCAAACCAAACAAATTCTTCTAATTCTCGGCTTGATTCTTATCATGGCCAATGTTGCGTTCCCTCAAGTTGTCCCGACAAATGAATGGGTCAATTTTAATGGGACAGTCATGTTCAACGGTCAACTCGCTCCTGTCGGGTCAGTCGTTGATGCCTTTGACCCTACCGGTGTCCATTGCGGGACATTTACGGTCGGATCAATTGTCGACTCTGCAGGTATCTATGGCTTTATGCCCGTCTATCGCGATGATGATACTTCATTAGCAATTGACCATGGAGCTGATCCTGGTGATACTATTACTTTCAAGGTTAATGGAAGAGTCGCTACAATTACTGCTGGCAACCCAACTTGGACAGCTAACGGGGCTACTCCGGTTGTCGATATCGATGCTACTGGATTGATAAATCTGGCCATCGTCGATAAACCACTGCAAAACACTGGCGCCCCTTTAGATACTATACAATTTTTAGTCGGTGTCCATAATACGGGCAATATTACTGATCTGTACGGGATTACAGTAACTTCAGCAAGAAACTGGACAATTCTCTATTCAGCAGACATATACAATATGGCAGACTCTATCGTATATGTCCCGTTTTCTGTTGTCATATCTCTTTGGGGAGCTGATCTACAGGATACTCTCAGCTATAAAGTGTTTTCTCGTTTTGACACAACTGCCTCAGATACTGGGACTGTCACGTTATTAAAGCAAATCGCTGATATTGAAGACGATCCATTTGCTCTTCTTCCAGGTAATCTTACCCTCTACCAAAATTATCCAAACCCGTTCAACCCAACGACACATATATCATTCGACCTCGCTCTGCGTTCAACCGTCAGACTTGAGATCTTTGATGTTTTAGGTCGTACAGTAGATTCAAGGGATTTGGGGGAATTGCCGGCGCAAAACCACCTGATAGAATTCGACGCTTCCAACCTTACTAGCGGGATTTATTTCTACCGCATAATTACTGAGTTTGGAGCTGAAACGAAGAAAATGTTACTACTAAAGTAAACAAATTTTGATTCAAAAAAACCTCGATTATCAATCGAGGTTTTTTTGTTGTCCAAAATCTTCTAGATTCTTACCTTCTAAATTAGTCGGACTTATGAAACCGACATGAATATCCGATAGTACATTGTATATACCTGACTCTGTGAATAGCGGAAGATACAAGTTGTGGGATTAGATATCAAAGTTGTTGGAAAAAGTGATGTAGGGCTTGTCCGAACTGGTAATGAGGACTTTCTCCATATAGACAAATCCCGACATGTCTATGCCGTTTGTGACGGAATGGGCGGTCATCAAGCAGGAGAAGTTGCTTCGATGTCTGCGGCCTCTACCTTGCGAATGCTCTTCAGTAAAGCTGAAAATGAAATTGCGAACGACCCGACTCTTGCTATCGGCAGAATACTCCCGCCATCAGGTGACCTATTGTTAAAATCCGTACGAATTGCTAACCGCCATATCTACAATCAAGCCCTCAGCAATGATGCACAATCAGGGATGGGTACCACAATTGTCGCACTCACTTTTGATCGGGACATGATGTCAATCGTTCATGTCGGAGACAGCAGGGCTTATCGACTGGATGAGCGAGAATTGGTACCGTTGACCAGAGATCATTCATGGGTTGAAGAAATACAATCAGCCCAGAATATCTCGAGAGAAGAAGCTGAAACTGCTGTAGGCAAGAATGTTATTACCCGTGCCCTCGGTGTTCGCGGAACTGTTGAAACTGATTATCGACTCACTAAAGTTAAAAAAGGTGACATTTATATTCTTTGCTCCGATGGACTTTGCGGTTTTGCTGATGATGATGAAATTTTTGAAATAGCCAATCGATCCCGTAATGACCTGAATAAGTTAGTAGACTCTCTAATTCAAATGGCTAATGATCGGGGAGGAGCGGATAATGTCACAGTTATAGCACTACAAATCGAGGATGTCACCGAATCTGCCTTACCTGAAGTCGAAGTTTTTACGCTAAAAGCAGAGACTGAAGAACAACTAGCACGTGAAGATGAAATTATCAAGCGGTTACAAGTGTACGAAATGGATGATTCAATAACGCAGGAAACTGTAGCCACCAAAGAGAGCAAAAAACCTATTGTTCTTATCTTCGCTCTCTTTATAGTAATCGCTATGATCATCATGTATATATCAGCATCAGGCAATTAGCTGGCGCAACCTCTTCCAACAACCACTTCTTTCTCACCAAAAATCCCTTGACTTAAATCTGCCGACGGGTTTATTGGACTCGACATACGGGTCAAATGACCTTTGTACATGCGCCCATAGCTCAATTGGATAGAGCGTCTGACTACGGATCAGAAGGTTGGGGGTTCGACTC
>JAJRUL010000251.1 GCA_024277795.1 Candidatus Zixiibacteriota bacterium | reverse complement strand
ATCGCCTGGCTCAATCGCGACGGCTAACGCCGGCTGAAGAAGAAGCTAAACAGATTGACAAAACAAAGACAGAATCACTAACTTGCAACTGGACCTAATAATGGGGGCTGATCAAGGCAACGTATCATCTAAAACCTACTATTTCACCTATCTCGGTAACATTTATTGTGAGGCAATTCGGGCAATTCATAATGACAAATCCTTTTGGAAAAGACTTTGCAAATCTGAACAAAATCAGTATATTTATTATTGTATAATCTACTGAATATGCGAATGCACAATATTACAATTACAGCCTGTAATAAGGAGCAACATAACTCATGATAAGTAATAAGAAAATCGTGCTGATTCTTTCTTGCGGACTATTGCTCACAGCAGGCAATATTATGGCGGGAAAATCAAATCAGGCTAAGAAAAGTGACGAAGTTAAAGCCGTACAGACTCAGCGAACTGATGCAATCAAAACTGAGTCCTCAGGAACATCTAACTCTGGCAATCACAACAACTCTGTTCCTGCAATTAATGTTCGTCCAACTTTGCCACCTGTCCTCTCCGCATCACCGGCAACAGGCGAACAGATCAACTGGCAAGTTATTTCAAGCGGCGGTAACAGAGCCGTTTCGACGAACTTCATCCTTAACAGTACGATAGGACAAACAGCAGTCGGTATGGCATCATCGACGAACTTCGGCCTCCAACAAGGATTTTGGGTCGGATTTAGTAACGGATGTTGTGTCAACAGGGGTAATGTTGATGACATTATCGGCCCTGGGGGACCAATTGATGTCTCAGATCTTACTTATATTGTCAACTACCTATTCAAAGGAGGTGCTTTACCACCTTGCGAAGAACAGGGAAATGTGGACACTATTGTTGGACCGGGTGGCCCGATTGATGTTTCTGATTTGACTTATTTGATCAACTATCTGTTTAAGGATGGTTCACCCCCTCCTGCTTGTTAGTTCCTCTATAAATAGAAATGCTGAAAAGAGTCGTTTCTTAACAAGAGAAGCGACTTTTTTGTAAAGAGCAACAGACGGTTATTCGTGTTGTGATGGAAGTTCGATGTTTAGATCTTTGATGAGTTTCCTCAGATTGGAAGCATCTACGTGTAATTCCCTTGCAGCGGCACTCACATTATTGTCTGTTCGATCTAATGTTTGAAGCAAAACTGTACGCTTAAAATTGCGAAGTTGCTCGCTGAGTGATCGCCCATGATTATCCAATGAGCTTTCAAATTGCAGATATTTTTCTACAGCTTTTGCAGTTATATAATAAGAAGGGGTAAGGTAGATCAATGAATTTACCGTATCTATCAACTGACGCACATTTCCCGGCCAATCGTATGCAATAAGCAGTTCTCGAGCTTCTGGTTCAAATACTTTTAGTCCTCCTCCATCTGTAGAACAACACTTTTCGATAGAGTAATCGATCAGGTCGCCTATATCCTCTCGACGTGATTTAAGTGCAGGCATGTGAATGGTAACGCCTTTCAGTCGAAAGTAAAGGTCTTCACGGAATTCACCCCGATCAACCAACTCTTTAAGATTTTGATGAGTAGCGCAAATAAGGCGAACATCAACTTTAATAATCTCAGGTGATCCTATTTTCTGCATCTCTCCTGTTTCAATCACTCTCAAGATTTTTGCTTGTGTTGCAGAATCCAAATCACCTATCTCATCGAGAAACAAGGTCCCCTTGTCGGCGTACTCAAACATTCCTATTCGATCAGCAATTGCACCAGTAAAAGATCCTTTTAGGTGTCCAAACAACTCAGAACCGACAAGGTCTGCCGATTTGTGATTGCAGTTGAATATGGCCAACTGTTTGTTCTCTCTTGCAGAACGACTATGAATTGCACGTGCAACTAACTCTTTGCCTGTTCCTGTCGGTCCAAGAATCATCACCTTTGAGTCAGTTGGGCCAATCTTTTCAATAGTTTTGTATACTTCCTGCATTGGAGCTGAATGGCCAACTAGACCGTGATGGTTTCGCGCCATCTCAATTAGTGCCGTTTTTCCTGTATGAAGATGGTGGAATGCAACGGCATTCCTTACAGCACGTTGGAGTCGTACAGGAGATTCATTTTTTCCGACATAATCGAAAGGTTGATACTTTTTTTCAATATCATTTTCACTATAGTCGCCGGGGTAGCCCGTATGAAAGATAATCGGAATGTCAGGTGATATACGTTGAAGCTCACTAGCCGTTTGCAGTCCATCCAATTTTGCCATTCGTATATCTAGGATTATAGCATTGCAGACTGTGAGTTTTCTCAGTTGTTCAATAGCTTCTTTGCCTGATGATGCCAAGACGATCTCATAGTCATCTATAAATATTTCATAGAGAGCTTCCAACACTAAAGCATCGTCATCAACAACTAATATCACACCTTGTTTATTCATGGATTAAGAGTCGTTCCCCCACTGTATTATTTCCGCTTCGGCAGTAATATATTAAAAGTGGTCCCTCTGTCAAGTTGCGATTCGACATCAACAGACCCGTCATAAAGAGATACAATACGTCGTACCACTGCAAGGCCAAGACCTGTTCCTGTTTTTGGTTTTGTACTATAGAACGGATCAAATAATCTGCGAACTGCTTCCGGTTCGACTCCGCATCCTGTATCACAAACCTTGATTTCAATCTCTTCATCAAATGAAGCAACAGTTATTGAAAGTTTGCGTTGCTCCATCTCTTCCATTGCATCAAGTGCATTAACAATCAAATTATTAAGCATACTAAATGCATGAGAACGGACACAAATAATCTCAGCACCTTCTGCTACATTAACAGAGCATTCAACGTTCATCTCAGAAACGCGCTTGGCAAGCCCAAGCAGTATCTCATCAATCAACGGTCTCAACTTCACTGCAATCTGATCTTGTGAAGTTTCTAATCTTGAATATTGGGTCACCTGTTCGGTCATCTCAATAGCTCGTCGTACAGCAGTTGTAGTCATTCTCAATAGCTTCAAACGCCTGTCTGCATTATTACTTTTGCTAAGATCACGATTGTATGTGAGTTTCTCCAATGCAACAGTTGCGGGATAGAGCGCATTGTATATTTCATGGGATACTCCACCTGCGATTTCACGAATCTGATTATACCTATCTAGCTCAGCTTGGTGCACTTTCTCTTCAGCTAACAGCCTGTCTGTAATATCAATTGCTACCCCTTGAATTGCTTCAGCATCTCCAAATTCTATCCTGTCAGTCGATAGCTCTACCCATCTGTATGTGCCGTCAGGTCGATCAATCTTTAGTTCATAATGACCCGGGGCATTTTCACTTTTCAATCGTTTCGCATAGTTTTCATACAAAACAGGGCGTTTATCAGGATGAGCTAAATCGATAAAATCCTTTGCAGGCATACCGATCAACTCATCGAGATCCCTTCCAACTATTTGAGCAAACCTGTCATTTGCATATGTAATTCTACCCTCTTGAAGCAAGAATATCCCCTGTAGTGAACTTTCTGCCAAAGCCCTAAAACGCTCTTCACTCCTCTGAAGAGCTATCTCTGCCTCTTTTCGTTCAGTAATATCTTCAGTATGTACCATGACAAGATCGGGCGGGACGGGGACATACCTCACAGTTAAAAGTCGCTCCAATCCAGTAGTTTGGAAGCGAAAGTTCATTTCACATTGAATCATCTCTTGTGTATTATGACATTGTTGCACATCTCTTGGCACATCAGCATCAGGCGGATACATCTCATGGAGT
The DNA here is from genome assembly GCA_024277795.1 of Candidatus Zixiibacteriota bacterium. Lineage (GTDB taxonomy): Bacteria > Zixibacteria > MSB-5A5 > GN15 > FEB-12 > JAJRUL01. The sequence goes on along the minus strand of JAJRUL010000251.1, from coordinate 7,004 downwards.
TTTTTGCCAACAAAATCCTTAATCCCACCTTTCGTAATTTCAACCGCAGCATCATTGAAATCAATCAAGACAAAGTCGTCACCCTGTTTTTGCCATGTATATGTAGGTACAGGTATACCCTTGTACTGGGCACGCAATTTTTCTTCGTTCTCTTTGAGTGCAAGCTCTGCTAACCTCTGCTCAGTTACATCCTCGGTATAAATAGTCACAAGGTCTTCAGTAACTTTTACATAAGTTGCCAGAAGATGACGTTGCTCCTCTGATATTCTGTATTTGTAGACAACATTTTTTCGAATAGTCTTACCATGTTGTATGCTTTCATGCATGTCAGCAATGATATCCGGTCGGTCATTATATATTTCCGACGCTTTAGAATTGAGATATTCCTTCATTTTTCCCAAAGCAATCATATCTGCTTTATCATTAAAGTCTACGAGAATGAAGTCACCATCTTGCAATCGCCATGTATATGTTGCTACCGGGAAGTTTTTGTATTGTTCCTTTTGCAAACCCTCGCTTTGCATTCGCTGATAATCTGCTTTTACCTGTTGGGATATATCACGAACAAAACTAATAACCATCATCTGATTGTCGATTTCAACTATCTCTGATGTCATTTCAACAGGGATACGACTACCGTCTGTTCTTTCAATTTCACATGAGACAAATTCTGGAACAACCGTTTTGTCTTGCCTAGCACCATCATCATGATTCATACAACCAATGCTGCTCGAACATAAACTCACAAGCTTGTTTCCAAGTATTTTTTCTCGAGGCTGGTCGAACAATTCAATTGCTGCTTGATTTATTTCAACAACTATCCCTGTTTTCTGTTCTGTCAACAGAATAGCATCGCGAGCACCATCAAAGAGAGCCCTTAGACGACCCTCAGATTCAGCCAGTTTTTTTTCAGCACGAACTCGCTCCGTTTGATCTCGAACAACCGCCATCACCCTATCTGCTGACATCGACACTATTCTGAGTTCATAGTACATATCTCGTTTATCAAAGAGCAGTGAATACTCGCAAGTTGCCATAGCCTGTGTACTGATTGCTCTTTTAAGACAAGAACGAACATCCTTAACGACTTCGGCAGGTAATACATCAGCAATAGATTTGTTGATAAAACTTGATGGTGGTACCAATAGATCTTTTTCCAAACCAGCAACAAATTCAAGGAATACTCCCTCCGAATTCAAAATAAAAACAAGATCAGGAGATGATGTAAAGAAGGCATGAAGTTGTGCTTCCTGTCTAAGCAACATTTTCCTGCTTCGTCGGCGAAAATGATTGGCAACAATCAAACCGATAAGCAATAGTACCATCCCTGATAGTAAAACCCACTTATATCGCCAAAAGGCAAAAATCAGATAATCAGTAAAGTTCTTTCTTTCGATTGAGAACTTTGTGTAACCACCTGATCCTCCAACTATGAATGTGGAAAGTGTCCCATCACTGGTATACTCCACAGGAGACACAACTGCACCTTCTGCTTCAAAAAACGCGAGTTGCTTGAAGGAATGATCATAAATAGCGTATCCATCATATACGGTAGACATGACCCATGTATCAGGCTGGTCAGGGTATACCTTCAAATGCTTGATCATACCTCTAAGGACAGATTGCTCTGAACGCTGTAGAAGGCTCAACGTACTATCATAGATACTCAATTCACCAGTAGTTGTTAAGGTATAGAGACGATAGCTACCTTCATTTGTTGTGTCAGTCCACATCTGTATTAGTTTTTCATCACATTCTGTCGTGAACTTGATATTCCCTTCAAGATCAATGATGGAAATTGCATTAGCAGGCTCTTCATTGAGCAATGAAGAACTCGTGTCAACAAATGGGACTGAATGAGCAACTGCAAATAGATTGGAACCATCTACTGGAACAGCGCCAATTCCACCATATACAGATGAAATGATTTTGTTGTATTGAATCGCCCCTTTAGTATCAACAACTGTTACATATGCATAGAGATCGGTAAACTGACCCGCTGTAACATTTTGCTTAGGGTTGTAGGTCGTAAACAATATACGCGGATCAGTTGAATCACCACACATATAGAAATTATTCATCATAATCAATGGAGCAACAGGTAATGACCACTCAATTGTCATTGATTCTAATTCAATACAGAATAATTCACGCGGTAGTAGGTCACGTGCTGAATTTATCTGCAAAAATAATTCAGTCATGCCATCATAGTCGTAATCACATATTGATATTATCGACATATAGGGATTCCAAGTCCCGTTGCCTGTATTGTCTTTACCGCTGGTAAGATAGAGATAGTCGTATCCGTGTACTTAGATATCTTTTCTCACGAAAAACGCAGAGTCAGCCCTGTACCCAGTCGCAACAATTGTTCTCTCGCCTGTTAACGCATCGTCATACAAGGCAACATCTCTCATTGTAAGCCAAATTGGATTATCAGAAATGATCCTTTTATGAGTATCATTAGTAACTGAGATTGATGCAGGTTGATCTTGTCGTAAATCTGCATTGTGTGCTCGAATTATTGTCGCCGTGTCTTCAGAACCGACTTTCACATGATACACATGAGTTGGCCTACGAATTGTCATAGTAGTTCGAGATTCATGATTGGAATGAAGCGGTGTTATGTTGAGTGGGAGGAACGTCGGATCTGATGTAAAATCGATCGATAGTTTCTCAACGGCTCCAAGTTTTGGAACAAATAGATACAAGAGTGTTATCAAGCAACTCAACAGAGTAAGCTTCGTACATTGTTTTGACATATAGATAAAGTACAACAACCTCATATAAAGTCAAATCAGGCACAAACCAATTCCCGCACAAAAGAGACTATATGACTATAAGTATTTAGTTTATGGGGAGAAACCCTGTCTGTTGGGCTTGAGCACACGGGAGGGGGGACAGACAGGGTTTCAGGGGTTTTCTAATTAGACCTATTATACTCTCTTAATGATTTAAGTCAACTCTTTTCTGCATCTGACTGTGATTTATAACATTGGATACAAGTCCTTTAAGTCTATATTTTTATTATCAACTACAAGATAACTTGAGAACAAATGCTCTCTATATTACTGTAATCGTGTCGACAACATAGAAAGATCATAGCCAGTCGGTTTCTGAAACACTCTCAAATCAAAAAGAGGTAATATTGAAAGTAGATGGTCAAAAATATCAGCTTGAATCTCCTCGTATTTGACCCAATCCTGGATTTTGCTGAACACATAAATCTCGATTGGGATCCCCTGTTCATTCGGAGGAAGTTGACGTACCAAAAATGTCATTTCGGGGTGGAGAGCAGGAAGTGAATGTAGGTAAGCTTTCACATACGCTCTGAAAGTACCTATGTTAGTTAATTGCCTGCCATTGATAAGTTCTGATGTATCGATGTTATTCTTTTCATTGTAAAGCCGAACCTCTTCCCTTTTGGTTTTCACATATTCGGTTATTAGCTGGACTCTCTCAAACCGATCAAGCATCTCAGGTGTGCATAGTTTGATCTGCGTCATATCGAGGAGAATCGAGCGCTTTATTCGACGACCACCTGATTCATCCATCCCACGCCAGTTTTTGAAAGCATCAGATATCAGTGCATATGCAGGTATTGTCGTGATCGTCTTGTCCCAATTTTGTACTTTTACTGTATGAAGAGTAATGTCGATCACATCACCATCGGCACCATATTTCGGCATTTCAATCCAATCGCCAATTCGCACCATATCATTCATTGAAAGTTGAACCGATGCAACAAGACCGAGAATCGAGTCTTTGAAAACGAGGAGGATAACAGCAGTCATTGCACCAAATCCGCTCAAGAGGATCAGCGGAGACTGATCCATTAACGCACCAAGGGCAAGAATGGTAATAGCTATTGCGAGAATTATTTTTGCAACTTGGACAAAACCTTTAAGAGGTCGATTACGCGACACCTCCAACGATTGATATATATCGACAACTGCATTGAGAAAACCAAAAAGAACCAAGAGCGTAGCATAGAAAAGATATACTGTTGAAAGACGCTCTATCATGTTTGCAAATGAGTCAAATAAGGGAGCAGAAATATAAAAAACGATTGCGGGTGAAAAATGTGCCAATCGTGAAAAGACTTTGTGTTCAAGAAGGACATCATCCCACTTCGTACGACTGCGCTTTATAACGAACGAGACGAGCGAAAGAAGGATTTTTTTAGAAACAAAGTTGGCAATAAATGCTAATATGCTTACAGCGATCAACAGAACAAACCAACTTATATAAAGAGCACCACCGTCAGATATGCCCCATTTGACCAACAACGATTGTATTGTATCATGCATTTTACAAATCTCCTCCTGAACATTTCGTTCTGTTCAATGAGTAATATTGTTGGCTGTAAATCAATATGAAAAGATATAGAAAACATAAACATCTGTTTATTACTTGAGCAGTTGTTTCAAATCGAAACAAAAAATAACTGACAAAACTGATTCTTCTCAAGTAGCGCACACTCATCTCGTTGGGCAACAACGAAATTCTATTCACTTAAAAACCATTGATAATCGGCCTATAGTTTGCTGCAACATATTGAGCATTATATCAACTCGAACGTGGAAAGGAGCTTGGGATATGGGAAAACACCTCGCTTCATTATTGGCACTATCTCTCTTCTGTTTCGCTTTCTCCGGTTGCTCTCTTGAACCGGATTCTGCTAAGACTTCAAACCTCTCAGGTACTATTATGGGAGGTGAGCCTGAAACAGATTTCGCTCCCACAACAGGCTTGGATTCCGCTACACTCTATATTTATGTTGCCAGTCCGAGCTTTCAAACGGTCTATGTCTATCGTGCTCTCTCACCGTGGGCTGAGACAACAGTAACACAAAATAACTTCTCTGATAGTTATTCTTCAGTCAGCTATGGCTCGTTCATTGCTTCATCAGTCGGGTGGCATTCAATCGATATTTCAGATTTAGTATATGGTTGGATCAACGACAGTTTTCCCAATTACGGATTAGTCCTTGATCAGGATATCTCGACATTCCCTCAGGCAATTTACTTTACACGCGAATCAATGTTCAAACCATATCTCGATATTGCCTTCCCCCCTACTTTCTCTTCTCCGCAAAATAGATTTGAATCAGATGCTGATGCATTTGTTGACGGTAGCAATCCCAACAGTACCGATGGCAGTTCACTCGCTATGATGACTGGTTGGGCAGACAATAACAGTGCTGAATATAAATCTCTAATCCATTTTTCACTTCCCGTTGCACAACAGACAGAACCGTCTGGATCAATAGGAGGTCACATCTGGTTTGACAGCAACAGCGACGGGTTACAGGATCCGACTGAAATCGGGGCGAGCAGAATTGTCGTGAAACTCAGAACTTGTGATGCAGGTTACCTTGACATTACTGAAACTGATATCAATGGCAATTATCTTTTTGATAGTCTTCCGTACGGGGACTATCGGGTATTTGTCGATCTACCTGCTGGTTACACCGTATCTCCAAATGATCTTGGAATTAACGACAGTATTGACTCTGATTTCGACACTCTGTTTGCACATACTATCTGCTATACTGTAGATAGTGGCAACAATAGCACTGATGCTGATTGTGGTTTAGTTGAATATGTTCCTACAATAGATGATGGGTGTACACAAAAAAGAGAGTACTTCAAAAAACGATGTGGTTTCAATCATGAAGCGGACATTGTTTCAGCTTTACTACCTATTCAACTCGGTAGCGGGGACTATGCCTTCAATGTCGATTCAATCCACACAGCATACTACCTTCTGAAAGCACATGGAAGCGGAAGCCAATGGAACGGTATTGTAAAACTATATGGAGAACTTCTGACAGCAAAGCTCAACATCAAACGCGGTGCCAGTGATTCTGCAATTTCAACTCAACTAATGGAAATAGACACGTTCCTCGGATCACATGACCGTTCTTTCTGGACTAAGCTCGAGAAGAAAGATAAAAAGAAAGTGAAACAGTGGAAAAAACTTCTCAAGAAATACAACGAAGGTAAAATCGGCCCAGGGTCTTGTAGTGAATTGGATGACAGCAATGATGAGAAAGAGGATGATCACAAAGATCATGAAGACGACGATAAAGGCCATAACAAACATCATGATGACGACGACGATGCTGATTAGAAATAAAGACTACTAAAATATAAAGCCTGCAGTGAGAAGAGAACAACCTTCCTTTTGCTCCGTCACAATACAGCCCGATAGTTCATCTACTATCGGGCTGTTATATTTTCATACAAGAGATATTTGTCTGTACTAACAAGCAGGTGGTGGTGGACCACCTTTGAAGAGATAGTTGACCAAATAGGTTAGATCAGATACGTCAATCGAACCACCCGGGCCGACTACATTGTCGATATTCCCATGCTCTTCACATGCTGGAATCGGTCCGCCTTTGAACAGATAATTCACAAGGTAAGTCAGATCAGACACATCTACAGGACCACCAGGGCCAACAATATTATCAACATTTCCTCTATCGACACAACAGGATGCTGTACAATCAGGAAGGATATTGTTGACAAACCAACTGTCGGCACGGTTGAGATCGCTCACAAGATTGACTGTTCCTTGTGTACGAGCTGTTATGAGCACAGTATAGATGAAAAGAGTATCTGTTGGGCCAATAGTCGCATTATTATCAAACGTCATCAAAGAAAAGCGGTCGGTTGTTGTTCCGGATATGGCATAAGGGGATGTCTGCATCAATGTATACACCTCTGAGCCGACAAAGCCATTGTTGGGATACAAATAGACTGAATTCACATCACTTATAAGATTAAAAGGATCAACGGTAGTGTTTATACATGATGAATTGTATCCCATACCTAACAATCCAATAGCACCTGCTCGTAACGTATTATCCGAACAACCAAAACCGAATCCTGTCTGCCATACCAACCTATTTGAGATATCTGCTCCTGCATTATTGTCAGCACTTGAAGTACTTGGTATATCCCAATCGACAAACTCTCCAATAGCAAGGTTCGTAT
>JAJRUL010000250.1 GCA_024277795.1 Candidatus Zixiibacteriota bacterium | reverse complement strand
CCCCCGCCTTCAATATCTCTCCAATAAGAGTGGTCGTCGTCGTTTTGCCGTTTGATCCTGTAATGGCGATAATGCGTCCTTTACAAACCCATGAGGCAAATTCTATCTCTGAAAAAATAGGAATACCTTGATCACGAAGCTTAGTAATTATGTCAATGGTCAAAGGGACTCCGGGTGAAAGAATAACATAATCTGACTCTAAGAGTCGCGTAGTATGTCCACCGCATTCATACGGTATATCAGCCTTTTTGAGTTCAGTAACTTGATCAGCTAACTTTTTCTCATCAGCATTGTCAGAAATAAAGACTCTGCCTCCTAATTGCTCTGCCAACAAAGCAACAGCAATACCTGAGCGAGCCATTCCGATAATGCCAATATGGCGTCCATGTATTCGTTCTCTGGTCGTCATCGCACCTTCAAACTCGCAAGGGTTACCAAAGCAAAGAGAGCACCAATAATCCAAAAACGAACTACGACCTTCGACTCAGGCCATCCGAGTAGTTCAAAGTGATGGTGAATAGGTGCCATCCGAAACACTCTCTTTCCCCCTCTGTAACGATAGGATAAAACCTGAATGATAACAGAGAGGACTTCTATGACAAAAACTCCGCCAACAATAACCAGCAGTAGTTCTTTTTTTAGCATTATTGCAATCGCCCCAAGCGCGCCACCTAAAGCAAGTGAACCAGTGTCCCCCATAAACACTTCAGCGGGATGAGAATTAAACCAAAGAAAACCAAGGGCTGATCCAATAGCCGCCCCACAATAAATCGCCAACTCCCCTGCACCGGGAAGATACTCGATCTGAAGATAGTTAGAAAAATCTACACGACCCGTCACATACGCCAAACCACCAAATGTGATAAAACAAAGTCCCGCCAGACCGATCGCCAAACCATCAGCTCCGTCAGTCAAGTTGACTGCATTTGATGTGGCAGTAAGGACCAGAATAATAAACGGTATATAGAAAATGCCAAGATCCAGCATATAATGCTTGAAGAACGGTATCCCCGTAGTACCATCGAATGAACCGCTAGGTTCTATATAGACAAGCAAACCACCAAAGATGAGACCGAGTGTTATTTGCCCAATAAGCTTCTTCTTAGCCACCATCCCTTTCGGCTGACCTTTAACAGCTTTGAGATAGTCATCCATATAACCGATTAGCCCTAGCCACATAGTGACAAGGAGTGCCATCAGGATATAGAAGTTACTCATATCAGCCCAAAGCAAGGTTGGAGCAACTATACCGCAGATTATAACAAGCCCACCCATCGTTGGTGTCCCCTCTTTCTTCAAGTGAGTTGAGGGACCTTCCGAGCGAATTTTCTCACGAATTTGATACTTCTTCAGGAGTCGAATAAATAACGGGCCGAGAATAAGTGAAATAAATAAAGCAGTAACCATCGCTCCTGCCGTTCGAAACGTGATATACTTGAACAAATTCAAGGCGGAAATAGAATCAGAAAGCGGATAGAGCAGATCATATAACATTAGCTGATCTCCTCATCTGAAAAGAGATTGAGAATCCGTTCAAGACCAATTGATCGAGAACCTTTGATAAGAACTGAGTCACCTGATCTGATATAGGATCTTATATCAATCTGAGCATTCTCCACAGAATCAAAATGACTAAAGCATGATTCATCCTTACCTGCAAGAATAGCTGACAGGCGAATCTGTTCAGAGTGCGGACCGATAAGGAAGGCATGATCAAACTGCATAGTACCAAGCAATGTGCCAATCTCTCGGTGGAATTCATCTGACGAAGCACCGAGCTCAAGCATATCTCCCAAAACCAAAACTCGACGACAAGAAGATGTTCGGGCAAAGAAGGCTATGAGACTCGCTCGCATAGACTCAGGGTTAGCATTATAGCAATCTACAAGAAATGAGATACCTTCCCGATTGAGTATCTCTCCTCGCATTGGAGCAGAACGAAGCTCGATCACACTTGTATCTATATGATCAAATGTATAACCTAACTCTCGCACAGAGGCATACGCTGCAAGAAGATTGGATACTTGATGACGACCCGGTAACTTAAGATTGAATCGAGAACCATCAATAACAACACTCGAACAACCTGATTCATCAGTTTCAATTGATTCACATACATAGTCTGATGTATGCTCAATCCCGAAGGTATGATATGGATGATTGAGTTTATTTGCTTCTTCAATAAGTATTTCATCATCAGAATTGAGTAGAACGGGAACATTGTCTTTAGATGCTTTTACCAGTTCGAGCTTCGCTTGTGCTACTTCTCGCACCGAACCGAGAAACTCAAGATGAGAAGAGCCGATATTGGTAATAACTATAATATCAGGTTGAACCATAGTGGCAAGAGTTGGCATCTCAACTGAAGTCGAGATTCCCATCTCAATTACCGCAACTTTACAATCTTCGGGAATAGCTAACAAGGAAAGGGGAACACCAAACAGATTGTTTAGATTCCCGGGGGAACGATAACTCGACTTTTCAACTGCCTTGAGAAGTTGGAAGGTCAGTTCTTTCGTTGTCGTTTTTCCTGTTGAACCCGTTATTCCAATAAAGCTTGTCGGTAACTGACCTCGGTAATACGTGGCGAGAGTAATCATTGCTTGATGTGAATTTGGCACAGCAACGACAGGAACCGAAGGAGAGATATGCTTCAAACCCGACCAGTCATATTCAGCGATCAAACCAGCGGCGCCAGCTTCTATTGCCTGCGGGATAAACTCATGACCATTGTTGTTGACACCTCGAATAGCAACAAACAGTTGTTCCTGTTCGACTGCACGGCTGTCTATTGATACGCCATGAAATGTACGTTCTGCATTATCGGTATTACAGAGAGTGCCACCGACATATTCTGCTAATCTGTCAAAACGCAACTGTATCAATTCCCCTCGGTCATGTTAGTTGAAGTTAATCCTAGTTCACCAAGGATAGCTTTCGCCACATTGGCATCATCAAATGGATATCGCTGGCCTTTTATTTCCTGATAGTTCTCTGCACCTTTACCAGCCAAAAGCACTAAATCATCAGGTTGAGCCTGTTCTAATACTCTTCTTATTGCTCGTTTTCTATCTGTCTCAGTTGACCAGTTTTCTCCAACCAATCCCGGTTTGATATCTTCAATTATCGATTCAGGCTCTTCCCCACGAGGATTATCCGAAGTGACGACAACTATATCAGCATTGGTCGTTGCCGCCTTGCCCATTAAAGGTCGCTTCCCTTTGTCACGATCTCCACCACAACCGAAAAGAAGCAGGAGTCTTCCACCGGTCAACTCCCTCGCTGACTGACAGAGTCGTTCAATAGCATCAGGCGTATGGGCAAAATCAACAAAGAGACCGAAAGGCTGACCGAAAATAATCGGCTCAAAACGACCCGGAATAGATTCCACTTTTTCCAAACCCGCCATCACATTGTCAATATCAACACCAGAGGCAAGTCCACCTGCGGCGGCAGCTATTGCATTGATCAGATTAAAGCGTCCCGGCAATTTATAGGTTACTGTTCGTGAACCCATCGGGGTGACAAGATCAAAAATTGTCTTATCCCGTTGTAATTCGAAGTTTGAACAATAGACATCAGCGGTATTACTCTCAAGAGAATACGTCATAAAAGATGAATTGAATTCACCGAATAACTTTCTGAATTCAGGAACATCCAGATTGATAACGATATAACTCAGTTCACCAACAACTTTACTAATCAGCAATGCCTTTGCCTTCAAATAGTCTTCCATGTTGTCATGAAAATCAAGATGATCCCTTGTTATGTTTGTAAATATTGCAACACGGAAATTGATATTTTCAACGCGCTTCAAAACAAGGGCATGCGACGACACTTCGATAACGGCATTAACACAATAGTTTTTTTTCATCAGAAAAAGCAGTCGTTGTAAGTCAAGAGATTCAGGTGTTGTGCGTTCGGCTGGGAAGGTCTCTTTGCCTGTGTCGTACACCGTCGAACAGACCAAACCGACTGTCTTGTTTCTCTGTTCCAAGATCACTTTGAGAATATGGCATGTAGTCGTCTTACCATTTGTACCAGTAACTCCACACGCTTTTATCTTATCACCAGGATAACCATAGAAACGTGCGGAAACATCGGACATTGCCTGCCTGATATCAGAGACAGTTATGTGGGTAGAGATATAATCACAGGTATCCCTTTCCCCCATCACCGCAACCGCACCCTTCTCACTAGCTTGCTTAGCAAAACTATAACCATCCTGCTTATATCCAGTTATAGCAAAAAACAAGGAACCTTCAGTGATAAGACGAGAATCATACTCAAGATGAGTTATCTCGACATCAGCATCACCAGTTACCTTTGCATCAAGTCCAGCTATGAGTTCAGATAGTTTAATCCCGCACTTCCATTTCATATTGGCCGACATTCAAGACGACATTCGTTATTCTTAGTAATAATTTTTCCCGGAGCGATTGACTGACGACGTACCAGTCCTGACCCCTGCACTCTTTCTTTTATACCCGCAAAGTGTAAAAAAGCAGATGCTTGCCGAATGGAAAGTCCTCTCAAATCAGGCATTATAATTGGGTCTTCAGTCATCTCGGCAACAGCGATCAAAATCTCATCATTTTCAAAAAGCAATCTATCTGGTGACGGATACTGCCACAGAACCGTACCGGAATCTTTGGTTGTTCTCAGCTCAAGCCCTCTCTCCTCGACAATTTTGTTGGCATATTCAAATCTCTTGCCAAGTAGATCAGGTACAATAACTGTTCCTGTCTGCTTCAATCCTTGTTGTTGTAGCACTCTTTGCTCCGAGGCAAACATATCAGGATTCAAGATCATATATCTTTCTGCTATATTCTTAAAAATCGGCCCAGAAGTGTGACCGCCATAATGAATCGGCTCAGGTGCTTTCAAGACTATAACACCCGCAACGATCGGATCATCAGCTGGGAAGAAACCTGCAAAACTTGCATTAAATTTATTTTTGAAATAACACTTGTTTACCAAATCTGGAATTTCAGCTGTTCCTGTTTTACCGGCGATTGCAACTGCTTTAGAATCCACTTTTGTTGCTGTCCCCTGCTGAACAACTCCTCGCAGAATTGCGATGAGACTGTCAGCTGATGATTCTTTCATCACTCGACGGATTACGGTACGTTTGAAGGTATCACGTATATCCCCCTGATCGTCGATCGAACAGTAGACGAGTTGAGGTTTCAATAATTCCCCACGATTTGCAACCGCCGCAAATCCCATCGCAACCTGTAGACAATTAACTGCCACCGCATGCCCAATGCTCAAAGATGCGATCGTGTAATCAGACCATTTTTCAGGACAGTATATAGAGCCACGATTTTCTCTGGCAAGACCAGTATTCATTGACTGACCGAAACCAAATCGGCGAGCTGTTTCATAGAGCTTGTCACCCCCAAGCTTGCTTGCATACTTAGCAACTCCGATATTGGACGACAACTCGATGATTCTGCGAAAGTTCAACCACCCATGCTTCTTGTCATCATGCAGTTTCCCTCTATCCATTTTCCAACAACCATTTTCACAAAAGGTACTGTCTGAAAAATCTACTAATCCTTCATCAAGCAAACCCGCTGCTGTAAATACTTTGAAAATAGAACCCGGCTCAAATTGATCAGTGACAGTACAGACCTTAGCCGGCCTGTCTGGTCGTTGTTCCGACGGATCATAGTGGGCCATTGCAAGCACCTCTCCCGTGCGACAATCGACGAAAACCCCCATACCTAACTCAGCGTTATACTTCTCTACACCATCACGTAATTCTTCTTCAAATATCTCCTGTAGTCTCCAATCAAGTGTAAGCACAAGTGATTTACCCGTTACTGGTTTCTTTACTGCTGTTTCATTAACTGGATATAAATTGTGCTTCCCGTCACGTCGAATGTCAGCAACCCCTGGTTTTCCTGAAAGCAACGTATCACATAAGCGCTCTATACCCGATATACCATGACCGTCTATGTCCGTAAAACCAAGAATCTGCTTACCAATCAAACCGAAAGGATACTCCCGCTTTGTTTCCTTTCGCAAATACAATCCGTTGGGTGCACCACTTTCAATTTTTGAAGCGAGTGCATCATCGATACCCCGTTTTATCCAACGAAACTTTTTCTCTCTAAGTCCAAATTTCTTGCGAGCAGTACCTTTGGGATAATGAAATAACTCCTCAATATACGCTGCAGTTTCTTTTATCTGATCTTCACTCTTGGGATATGCGTACAGGGAATACTGTTTCACATTGCTCGCCAGAATACGACCGTTTCGATCATAGATCGTCCCGCGCGGAGCAGGGATTTTGATCGAACCTCTAGACTGCTTGATTACCTGCTTTTGATAAACTGGACCAAGAAAAATCTGCAGGTGAATAAGACGGCCAACAACAATGAAAAAAAACAAGACGACACCAAAAGAGAGAAAGCCGAACCTTAATCGTTCTTGACGAGTACGTTTCATCTATTCCCCTCCGCCAGTTTCAGAGAGTCAATATTCAAGCGACAAATTTCCCCCGCCTGGACAGACGAACGAGTAATCATCGGAGCATGCCGAGCTATCCTCTTCACTGCAGAAACCACCGCGACAAGGTCATCCTTGACCTCTTGTTTTTTGTCACTCGGCACAAGTGTATACAGACGTTCTGCCGGTACACGGATGAGACCAAGGGTGTCGGTGGCGTAGGCATCAATCCTCGATGCCATAGATAACATGGAAATATCTGAATATATTTTACGCGCATCATCAGCTAAAGCGATGTTATCCTGCTTAAGTTGACCTACTTCGAAAAGAAGATCGAGGACAACTACTCGTTGCCAAATGTGAATAAAGGATGCTGTGATTAAGGTCAACACAAGCAACGCTATTCCGAAATAACGGTGCGATCTAATCCGATTCGACCATGTAGAACGAATCTCCAACGTTTCTTTGAATTGGCGGATCATTCCCCTCACGTAGCGACCCTTTCCGCTACTCGCAGTTTTGCAGATCGTGCTCGTGGGTTTGAAGCAATCTCTTCAGATGTGGGAACAAGAGGGCGTTTTGTAATACGTGCAAGTGAGGCGAGATGGTTACACACACAAGCTGGTAATTCCGAAGAACAAATGCAGTTTTGAGACTCACGGACAAAAAACTGTTTCACAATGCGGTCTTCGAGAGAGTGATACGTAAGGACTGCAATCCTTCCTCCTCCCTTAAGAATAGAAATCAACTTAGGAAGTACATTCTCCAACATTTCCAGCTCATGGTTAACCGCGATACGTAATGACTGAAAAAGACGAACAAGTGTTTTCGTCCTGTACGGTGGCGGGACATGGGCTGAAATAATATCGACTAAGTCAGAGGTTGTGCGGATCATTTTTTTCTGCCGTTCCGTGACGATTAATCGGGCCATCCTAGGCGCCTGTCTTTCCTCTCCGTAAGTGCGGAAATAATAGGTAAGCTCTTCGAGAGTCGAATTGTTTACCAAGTCCGCCGCTGTCATATTGTCAGATGATCGATCAAAACGCATATCAAGCGGACCATCCAACCTAAAGGCAAAGCCTCTCTCGGGGTCATCTAACTGTATAGAAGACAAACCGAGATCCAGCAGGATTCCATCAAAAAGCTGATCTTCAAAACTGACCATTTCATCGAGAACATCAACGTATGATGATGCTACAAGCTGAAGTGTCTGCTCAAACGACTGAAGTTCCCTCGTTGTCCGTTCAACCGCAACAGGGTCACGGTCAAAGCCGTAAAGTCGTGCTGACGACTTCAGGTTGGTCGATAGTGCTTTTAGATGTCCTCCGGCACCAGCCGTCAAATCGAGATAAGCACCCTCGGGATCAGTAACAAGTAGTCGGACTACCTCACCGGCCATTACCGGTAGATGAACAGAATCATGCCTGCTCTCCACCATCGCCAGCGCTACCGGTGAACAATCGCTCGGCTACTTCCTCATAGCTCCCTGCAAATTGCTCAAGATAGTATTCATATCGTTCGGGGTTCCAAACCTCGATTGTCCGGTTCACACCGATCACTAACAGTTCTTTTCTCAAACCTGCCTCTTTCATCAAATGACTAGGAATGAGAATCCTACCGTTGCGATCCATTGATACTGTGGTAGCCGCCGAATAAAAACGGCGACTAAAGTACCGAAAATCTTTCTGAGTAAAACTAAGCGAGGAAAGACGGTCCTGAATCTGTTGCCACTCGGCATCAGGATACAAGCTCAGACAACCTTCAAGCCCCTTTGTAAGAACTATCTGGCCATTTAACAACGGCTTACCATCATCATCAGCGATTGATCGGAGTTTTGCAGGTAGTGCAAAGCGACCCTTAGAATCCATCGTTGTCTCAAATTGACCGTAGAAGCCGCTCACGGCTATCCTCCACTTTGTACCACTTTATCCCAGAAACATCTCAAATAATCACAAATCCCCCACTGAAGTCAAGCAGTTTCTACCAATCAATTGAGAAATTTATACTCCATAACTGCAATTCTGACAATCAGTAACCAGAGTTCTTTTTTCTCATTTTCAGAACTATCTGGACAGGTTGGAGATCCGAGCGGATAATTTTATTATTGACAAAATGACTAAACAGCCTAAATCCCCCTCACTCAATAGGCTCCCCCCTACTCTCTTTTTCAAAAATTAGATGTAAGGTAAGGTCTCCTTAGTGGGGTGTTTCTCTAAGTTATTCATAGATAACATGATCGAGGCTCGACAATTCAAAAGTGCGGGTTCCTATTCACGGTCTGATACTTGCACTTTTCCTCAGCATGTTCAGTATGAAACGAACAAATATAAAAAATGTATCCCTACTGGTTATTATGTCCTGGTTTCTCTATCCCCTGATGGCTGACTCAGCTACTCTTTCTTTTGCTAATACGGGGAATAGTGGGATTCAAAATGAGAAAGTCATTCTTATTGAACTTCTCAATTCTGAGTCTGCCAAAGATATTATTTGGCATATTCTCGACTCATCTCTGGTTGTATCAAACAAGGAGAAAAACACCAACATAGTGACCTCTTTGGATACGATGAAATATGCTGATATTGTCAAAGCCAGAAATGATGAAGAAAAAACTGGTCACCCGATTGCAATCGAAGGGGAAATTATGATCAATGGCAGGCGATATGCACAATTGGTCTGCTCCCCTACCTATACTGCCAGTTCCGACCGAAATATATTTTGTAAGTCGCTTGAGATAAACATTTCGACCCGCACATTGACAGATGCTGAACTTCTTGATCGTAACAGAATAACTCCCGACGACAATGAGCGGAGCAGAATAATAACAAGTGCGGAGAGTAGACCTATCACGCATGCAATTGTCACATCACGCCAACTTTCTGAGTCTTTTCAAACATTGGCTGATTATCGCACTACCTCAGGAATACAATCACAGGTATACCTGATTGAAGATATCCTAGCTAACTTCCCAGGCCGTGATGAAGCCGAACAACTTCGAGGCTTCTGTAAAGAATTCTATGCAAATGGTGGGCAATACCTTCTTTTGGGCGGTGATGAAACAATATTACCTGTTAGATACACAACTGCGAGTTTTGTCACAGAATTACCTGAGATCGATCATCTTCAGTTGTGCGATTTATATTTCTCTGATGTTGATGGTGACTGGGATGCAGATAATGATGGTATATGGGGAGAACGATTTGGAGATCAGCCTGATTTGGACCCTGACCTGATGGTAGGAAGACTTCCTTTTCACACTACCGAAGAGGTTATCAACTATACCAACAAACTTATTGGATATGAAACTTCTCCAGGAGGCACAGATTCCGACTACCTGAACAATGTTTTCTTCTTCTCCTCAGACCAGATGAGGGATTATGGCACTATCGGTCAACACGGGTATATCTCAGAAGCATTTCCTGCTCGATTCAGAATTGATACTGTTTCAGGGGTTGAACATTCTGCAGGTTCAGACCCGTATCCCAGTAATATGCCCGCTTCTGATCTACTCGAAACACTATCAACTGGATACGGCATAATCAATATCATAGCACATGGCCGTCCCGATGCTTTCGCTGTCCGTACTTCAAGGATCAATAACTGGCCAAAGTCATATTTTATCACCGAAGGTGCCTCAGGATCACATGGTACATTTGCCTCTCTCGAGAAGAACAATAAAGTTTCTTTTTATTATTCTCTCGCCTGCGATAATGCAGGTTTTGACCAAAACCAACCCCCCTTTTCTTACCGTAGCGAGAACCTTGCAACTCAACTTTTAGCTCTGCCTGAAGCAGGAGCTATCGGTTTTGTCGGTTATTCACGATGGGGCTGGGTAGGGTCGAGCCATCTGCAACAAAAGGCTTTTTTTACTGCTCTTGTGGAAAATCCTGAATTACCTGCAGTTTCTGCAATGTACGCCTCACACAAAGCAGTGCCATACTATCGTGATCTTATATATGGGCAACTTTTCCTAGGTGATCCCGCACTTCACATCTACATCGACATTCCCATCAAGCCAACTGTTACAGTAACAGGGACAACATCAGGGATTCAGATCTCTGCAACAAACAACGGAACCCCTCTGGACAATATGCAAATTACAGTCAGTGCCAATAACCAGATGATTGCAAATGCAAAAACAGGGGGAAATGGTATTGTTGATTTTAATATAGATGTTGTTACTGCTGACACATTGACAATCGTCGCCGTCAACTATTCGACTACAACAGTTATAACCAAATATATTACCTCACTGGCAACTGATATAATTGATGATTCACACCCGTTGCCCAAAAGTATTGAGCTTTATCAAAACTACCCAAACCCGTTTAATCCAAGTACAACTATATCGTTTTCTCTTCCCGAACGTTCGGACATCGATCTCTCTGTGTTTAACCTCATTGGCCAGAATGTAGCCACGCTCGTTGCGGAAAATATGACAGCCGGACACCATGTCGTCATTTGGGATGGAACAGACTCCAACGGTGATCTTGTAGCTAGCGGTATTTATTTTTATAGGATCCGTGCGGGCAGTTACACCGCAACAAAGAAGATGTTGGTTTTGAAATAAGGTTTCATATACCTCAGATTGATTACAAGCCCGCAAGCGGATGCTACGCTACTGAAGAAACTGCTTAAAACTCATCCTTGCGAATAAAGTAAGCAATCTCAATTTACACTAAATGCGAAACCACCACATATGATAGAGGTATATCTTAACTAAACCCGACGTATCAATTCAGCAAATTCATTCGTCATTGCCTTTGATGAAAATACATCAGCATAGGTCGGCATATATAGAACCGATGTATTACCTTTTTGATGGGTGGTGATATGTTCCACAAGGTACGATAGTGCATGAGCTGTTGACTCTGAGTCAAACCTGAATCCATTCCCTGTCTGTTGTATCAATTTGTCGATTTCGGAATCTGGAGGAACAGCCGCCAAAATAGGTCGACCAGAAGAAATCATAGAATAAATCCGCCCGGTAGATAATCCTTTTTCTTTATCAGAAGCGATAGACAGATACATCATCGAAGTGCTGTTTAGCAACTCGATACTCTCCTCTCTCGAGCGAAAACCATGCATTTCACACTTTTCTATCAAATTATATTTACGAAGAAGAGCAAGGAGCCATTGCTCATTTACTGATCCAACCTGAGTTATGCTTATTGCATCATATAAATCAGGATGGTCTTCCTTGAGCATAACCAACAACTCAAACAGTGGAATAAGCGGTAGTCTATCGCTATACGTCCCCAACAAACCTATAGTGAACATCGATTGCTTTTCAGGTATTCGCCATTGTTTCTGCAAAAAGAGATCGAAACAATTATGTATTACTTTGTCTCCACCGACATAATCTGACACACTCTTATTAACCGCTGTTAGAATTGTTGCCTCTGTTGATATTTTATCAAGCAGAGCGTGCCCTTTTTCGATGTTGTGCTTGTCATGATATGTCTCTTCTATAGTATGTGATGTCCAATAGTCCCGAAAATCTGCTATCCACGGCAGTTTTGCTTCACGGCACAATTGCATTGCAACTAAGTGGGCGGATAGAGGCGGAGAAGTTGAAATCACACTGTTGTATTGACGATTTGATATGAGAGTTCGTCCGAGTTTGACTGCAGAACGTACCCACCCAACTTTCGGATCCGGGAAGTATTTATCTGATAATACTCTTGAATGCTCTATTGTTGACTCTTTCAGTTTACGAATACCAAGGACATAAAGCATCCTTTGAGGGTCAAACGAACCTGACCGATAAATATGTTCTGTTTCTAAACTATCAAGCAATTCCGGTTCATACACACGGTACGTAACGGGTTTTACTGTAAGAATATCGCATTCAATCCCGATCTCAGGAAGATGGCGATACAATGCCAAAGGACGCATAATTCCTGCACCCCCAAGAGGTGGGAAGTAATAACAGACAAGCAGGACTCGTTGCTTATTAGTTCTATTACTCATGCAAGAACCTTTTGCATTGTCTGAATCTGCAACTGCATATTCTCTTCAAAAATCGCACGTTCTTCTACCATCTGTCGATTGCCAATCCTCATTCCCTCATGCCTGTTCCCCGTGTCACAAAGGTTTGTAATAATCTGCGTCAGTTTCTCAGGATTGTCATGCTTGAAATTATAGCTGTTCTTAGCAGATACCCACTCATCCAAACCGTCGATTTGTGCAACTACCGGTATCAACCCAACTCCCATCGCTTCAATTAAACTGACGGGAGAAGAATCAGACCGAGAAGCAGAGATATAGACATCAAAGCCACTTACAAACTGCATATAATCTGAGCGTTCCATCGGTTGGTAATACTTCACTCGATCATCACACAATGAAGAAGCGTATTGTCTAAACGACTCATAGAGCGAGCCTTGTGTCGAGAATGTCAACTGTATGCGATTGTCATTGACTAAGCCCGATAATGCAGTAAGTATCAATTCATTCTGATATACTGCTTCATGCATTCTCGGTACGATAACCTTGAGTGGCTTACCAATAGAGTAATCACGCTTGTGAAGGTCGAGTAGCTCTCGCTCAATCCCCCACGGAATCACAGCAGTCGATTGTAGTTTGACGAGAGCCTCAGCTTCCCGTAGGAGAAAAGCAGAATCTGCAACAACAACATCAGCTTTTCTCAAAGCACGAATTACTTTCTGTTTTCTCAAATACGACTTCTTAGGTACAACGAGAATGTCTGACCCGAAGAGATGCAACACACGTGGCTGTTTGGTTGATAGCCGAGACATCAGGTATCCATACCCCGAAGCAATGTGAGCATTGACAATATGAGGTTGAAACTTCTTGATGATTTTTTCAACGGAGTCTTTCGCAAACGCATATGAAAACGTGCTCGGCAGGTATGACATTGATCTCAACGAATTATGATCAACCTGCCCTCGCTCGATTGAGGCAAGCAAAATCTCACACCCCGCCTTTTGCATCTGTTTTACATACCGTTCGGTATGGTATGAACGACTGTCGGCCAGAAGGAGTATTTTCATCACTATTATAGTAGCTTCCCTATATGCGCCAATCGCACGAGTGATGGATATCTGTAGGTCTCTCCACCCCATCGTTTCTTATAATACGATAAACCTTCGGCACTTTCAGGCGACCCGCCAAGGTTAAAATGAGTGACACCTTGCTTCGCACTTTCTCGACAAACGGTATAACTGATATATTGATTCGGCTTCAAGAATGAAAATGCTTTATCAAAATAGAAATTCCACCCTTGTAACATCGTACCATCAATAAAATAAATATGAGAACAAGCAGGTTTTGATTCATATTCACACCACGCCCACTGTACTCGTTTGTCAACAGAAGCCAAGTTCGCCAACTGCTCAAAGAATGCCACGCTATATTTTGGTGCGCGACCGTGACGTTGTTCGGTACGATTCATCAGGTCAAGAAATGCAATATGGTGACGATCCCAACTAAAAGGGACAACTGATATCCCCTCACGTTCAGCCTTACGAATTTGTGCACGAAGTTTATCATCAGGTGGTTCCCAATTCGGATCTGCAATATTGACCAATCCTGTTTCGCACATCTTAACTTCGAAACTCTTATGTTTCGGAAAACGATCAGCAAAATCATAGATAAAGGTCTTCACATAACTATAACCTGCAAGGCCATCAAGCAAGATATCAAACAATTCATCTGAAGCATGATCATATTCGGGGGCAATCCACACAGGAGCATAGAGACCATCAGGCATCGACATAAATCGCTTAAGCGGACCGATCCCGACTTCAATTCCCTTGATTGCGACTAATGGCTTGCCATCCTCTTCAACAACCCAGTAGATCGGTTTACCACCTGAACTTCTGAAAAGATTCGCAAACCCCTCCGAAGCATAAAATGATGTTGAGTGTATCGCCTTGATCGTACTATTCGAAAGTTGATTGGCATTGTAGCGAGCGACATTCATTAATCTCGCACCAGAAATAGTTTCCCCTGAGAGGAGGTACCTTCTCTATCAGTAATCACAAACAAATAAACTGCGCTAGCAACCTTTTCACCGCGTTTATTGCGACCGTCCCAACCTGAACCTACCTGTAGTGTTCGTATTAGCTCACCGGCCACAGAATAGATAGTAACTGTTCCGGGTTGCCCAAAATTAAAATAAACACGGTCAGCGTCTGATTTGATAACAAACGGATTTGGTACGGCATTGACGTGTTCAATCTTGCTGGTTCGTTTACGTAGCTCTGATTTAAGAATAGAAATACCGACCCCTGTTGATATATACAGATCACCACTCTTTCTATCTAAGGCAATATCAGTAATTTCATCAGAAACTAACCCACTATTTGCTTCTGTGAAGGTCTCAAATGATCCGTCTATTGCTGACATGAAAGCAAGACCGCTAGTTGTTCCGATCCAAGCATTACCCAGCGGATCAAATTCTAAGGCTGTAATATCGGGACCTATTGGTTCAGGAAGCAGTACACTGACAAAGCGATCGATGCTCGCATCCCACCTGCTCAATCCAAAATTAGTCCCAACCCATATATTACCTGTCGGTGAGTATTCTAGTTCACGAATCGTGTTCGATACCAACGAAGATGTCTGCTCAGTATAAAGCGAACAAGTAGCATTAAGGCCAGTAAGCGGATCGCCAGTAACATCACATACATACAAACCTGAACCCGTAGTACCAACTGTAATCTGTCCACGGCGTACTGAAATAGTATTCACAAACGGGTTGACTATTCCGTGTATCGATCCGAGAGAGTCCCAACCATTCACATCATCCAAGTTGGCCAAATCTCCTACGCCAATGGCAAAATTATTGAGAGTCAAGTAACTCGCACCATAGATATTGACCCCATCTGAGGCAACATCACGCACAACAACAAACTGTGGAGCAGATTCAATTCCTCGAAATGATGAATTGTTTTCATCATAGTTTATAATACCAGAATCCGTTACAAGGAACACTCCGCTCCCCCAAGTTGCTAACCATACACGCCCATCATCAGATGTAAACGCGTCAGTTGCCCGATCGCCAAGTGATACTGGCAATGGAGTCCATACTGAGTCTGCATAGTGAGCAAACATATCTTTACCGAAACCGACATAAAGCCCTCCTGAATGATCAACGGTCAAAGTTAGAGGGTTTTCTGACGGAAGACCAGTATATTGGTATCTTTCAAAAAAACCTGTGTCATTATAAAACAGCCCCCCATCAACCGCACTAAGCCACCTCTTCCCACTCCAGACAAGCCCAGTCGTCGCCCGCGATAGAAAACCGGGCAACGGAAGGAGTCCGTCTGACGTTGTGGTAATAGCATTTAATCCGTTTGCATTATAGACAAACATCGTATCCGTAGTCACAACAATATCAAAAACTCTGGAGCTAGCGACAGAAGATACTTGTGAGAATGACGTATCAATCGCTGTTCGAATGAGACGGAATAAACCTTGAGATGTTCCTACATAAATATCCGATTGGAATTGTGCAACCGATACTATAGTATCGTTCCCTAAAATCGGATACTGTGCAACACCAAACCCTTCCCATGATGTGAACTGTTTGAGTGCTTGAAAATCCCGACGATCAGCAACCGCCAAGCCTGCTGAGGTTGCCAACCAAATTGAATCAGGAGTCAGCAGGATGTCGAAAACCAATGGTGATGAATTAAGATTTCCAAAATCGATGTACGTGTCTTCACGTTGACCGCCATCATTGACTTTATTGAAGCGAACAAGCCCAAAATCAGTCCCAACCCAGATATTATCAGCATCATCGGCAAGACAGTAAAGCTCAAGCAAGTTATAGTCAGCATCAAAGAAAAGGTGCTGTTTAGATATTTCAGGAGAGAATTTAATTAACCTTCCCTTACCTGCCACCCACTTCTGACCATCGTTGTCGACAATAATATCACGGATATCAACTGTCCCAAGCCCATTAGTATTGACATAGGAAATACCCTGCTGTCTTGCATCATTAACCGCCAACAATCCGCCGGCAGTTGCGACCCACAACGTATCATCAAGAAGAAGAAACTTACGAACATCGCGAAATGATGTCAGCGATTGCCATTCCCTTTGCCCCAAAACAGATGATGCAAGAGTGACAACAACAAATACGGTAATCAGTCCTTTGAGAAGAATCTTCGTGTTATCCATACAATACCAAATATAAGGGTCAAACTAAGAGTAATCAAGAAGGAGAGTCGTCCTGCAACATCGCCAAATCGGGTAAAAAGAGATTCCGTTTTTCTACGACCAATTTTTCCCGATAGTGCATCAACCGCGTTTAGCTCCAACTGATCACGTATACGACCATAATCATCTACAATAAAAGTCAGGCCACTATTGGCCGTCCGTGCACCCCACACCCTGTTTTCGACAGCACGCGTGATAAAAATACGAGCATGCATATATATGCCGACTGATTCTCCGAACCACGTATCATTGGTAATGCCAACTAAGAATTCCGCTCCATCTATGACCGATTGCCTGACATACTCAGGAAATGTACATTCAAAACAGATCAGCATAGCATAATAGATATCGTTATTGAACACTCCAACAGGAGATGATCTCCCCGGGTAGAAATCAGACCACCATTGTACACCCCACTGGTCGATGAAAGTCAGATATTTTTTGATAAACTTCTTCTTCATAAACGGGACAACATCCTGATACGGCACATGTTCAGAAAATGGGACTAACTTCGCTTTATCATAACGGCTTATCAATAATCCGTCATGATTGTACAAGTAGCATGAGTTATAATAATGAATCTCCTCACCAATCCGTCTGGCGGCAAGCGCTCCTATAAGATGGTTTGTGTGTGAGTTTCTGACTATTCGAGCTACTTCATCGCGACATTCTTTCGTATGAGTCAAATAACAAGGAGCAGATGTTTCAGGCCAAACAACAAGCTCAGTTGTCGAGTCTACAGAGGACTGAGCAAGTGAATCGTAGATATCAAAATTACGTTGAAGGTTACCTTCTGACCATTTTACTTTCAAAGGAACAGACCCTTGAAGCAGGGCAACTTCCACCTCTCCATCGATCGGATATGGAGGCATTTCTATCCATCCATAGGCAGTCAATCCCGCAACAATAGCTAAAGAGACAAGCAGAGATGTCAGCTTTTTTTCAGGACTTACTGAGCTTCGGAAGAATTGAGCCAACAGTACATTGACTGTTACGATGAGAAAAGAAAGACCGTGTACTGAAATAACCGACACAATCTGTAGAATATACAAATAGTATGCTTGTGTGTACCCGAGGTCAGACCACGGAAAAGCAAATTCAGACAGAGTCCTAAAATACTCCATCCCCACCCATAAAAACGGGAGAAAAAGAAATGCATAAAAAGGACGGATTTTATTTATGCGTATAAACAATGAAAAGACAGCAGTATAATAAAACGCCATCAAAACAACGGCACCAAGCATCCCAGGAGGAGTCACCATGCCTATCCAATACAGTGAAAAGAGATTGAAGAAAAAGGCAAAGAAGAAGCTGGCATTGATGGCAGAGCGACCTTCCAACCTGCTGATAAGAATTATAGGCCGTACTAAACAGAACCATGCCAGAAAACCAAAATTACTGGGG
>JAJRUL010000249.1 GCA_024277795.1 Candidatus Zixiibacteriota bacterium | reverse complement strand
TTCAAGTCCCCGGGTTGGAAGGAGGAATCAGAGGTTATTGTGCTCATCTGATGGGTACGAGCCCCAAGTAAGCTCGTAGAATTGTCAGTTAAATCATTTGCGAATACAGGTGATGCTCTAAACAATCCAAATAAAACAAAACACCATAGTATCATGATCTTTTTCATATAATTCCCTTTAGCCCAAGAGTGTAGCGATTGTAGACAAATATAACGGCTATTATGCATTCGTCAAACCGAAAAATGAACAGGGAATTCCCCTGTTTGGGACACTGCAGTTTGAGTCAAAAAAAACTTCCCATTCGTTCTAAAACAGCTACCTTAATTGCCATAAGAATTATGAATAGTTTAGAGATGATATAGAGATCGATGGGTAAAGATAAGAAAAAGAAGCAACAGCGAGTGAAGCCGCAAGTTTTGAAGGGATTTCGAGACTACCCACCTGTTGAACAGATTGCTCGTGAGAAAATGCTAGGAATTGCTCGAAATACTGCTGAGTTGATGGGGTTTCTACCATTACAAACACCATCACTTGAATGTGCTTCGACGTTGCTCGGTTCTCATTATAATGAAGACTCACTTAATGAGCTTTTTGGATTCAATGGTCCAGATAATGTCGATATGGCACTTCGTTATGAATTTACAGTTTCATTGGCTCGCTATATTGCATCGAACCCTGTTCTGCCGTTGCCATTCCGCAGGTATCAATATGGGAATGTCTGGCGTGTAGATAAACCAGGGCCTGGGCGATTCCGTGAGTTTATGCAGTTCGATATCGATATTGTAGGGACAAGGAATCTGCTTGCCGACTCTGAGATCATTGCAACTATGGTTACGATGTTTAACAGGCTCGGAGTCGATAATTTCAAAGTCCGCTATTCCAATCGCAAGATTCTCAATGGTCTAATCGAATTCGCAGGGATTGAAAATGAAACGGGGCCAAATGTAATGCGTGTTATCGATAAGCTCGAAAAACAGGGGAAAGAGGCAGTTCTTGCTGAGCTCGGTCCTGGGCGAACCGATCGCTCCGGTGATAAAATCCCGGGATTACAACTTAGTGATCAACAGATTTCACAGATAGAACATTTCCTTGATCTTCCATCTGATAATGATTCAGCACAGCTTGATTCTGCGAGATCTCTTTTAGGGAATATTGAAATGTCGCGTACAGGACTTGATGAGCTTGAAACAATTGGTCGATACCTCGATGAAATCAGAGTCAATAGAGATCATGTCGGGATCGACCTGACGATTGTACGAGGACTTGGTTATTATACAGGTGCTGTGTTTGAAACGACATTGCATGATCTCTCTGATTATGGTTCCATGTTTAGTGGAGGACGATATGACAATCTTGTTAGTCGTTTTCAAGGAACCGCTGTTCCGGGTGTGGGGGCATCTATTGGGATCGACCGTTTGTTAGCTGCATTGATTGAATTGGAAGCTATCAAGCAGATACGGTCAACATCTCAAGTATTAGTTACAGTCATGGACCGTGAGCGAATCCCGGACTATCTTAATATCGTAGCAGAGTTGCGAGAGAGCGGTATATGTTCTGAAATTTACTCAGGGGACTCAGGGAACTTGACAAAGCAAATTAAATATGCTGATAAGGTTGGAATCTCATTTGCAGTGATCGCAGGTTCTGATGAGTTTAATCAAGGTAAAATAACAGTAAAGAATCTTGAAGCGGGTCGTTCTAAGGCGGAAGAAACTGATAGTCGTAAAGAGTGGCTCAAGGCAGAAGATGTTCAGGAGACAATTGAGCGGGCAGTACTGTGTGACTATATCAGGTCGAAGTTACATAGCGATGGTTGATCTCATGGAGTATTTGCTTTTATGTTGACAGCAAACTCATGTGGTTCTATCATTTATCTGCGTTTTGAAAACATGGGGTGTTTGTAACGCCTTAGTCTCAGAGTTACTACATACGGAGTGATTTTTTCTCAATGACAGAAGTCTATGCCGGTATTGATATCGGAGGCACTAATATAAAGTTCGGTCTCGTTGATAAGGAAGGAAGAATCCTCCATCGAGAATCGCGCCCTACGATGGCTGAGAAGGGACCAGTGCCATTGTTGCATCTTGTCACTAACATTGGTGAGAGATTGATGTACTATGCCGCTGAAGAGGATTTTGAAATACAAAATCTCGGTGTTGGGACACCTGGGGCAGTTGATTTTTCAACCGGTACTGTTATAGGACCATGCCCAAATATTAAGGGATGGCAGGGAACTGAGTTGGGAGCGGTGCTCCGCGAAAGGCTGAATATCCCTGTTTATGTTGATAATGATGTGAATGCGATGGCATTAGCCGAAGCGCGATTTGGTGCGGCAGTCTCAGCAGGTTCTGTGATTTGTGTCACACTAGGCACCGGAGTTGGCGGGGCTATCATTATTGATGGGAAACTCTGGCGTGGGGCAACATCATCAGCTGGTGAAATAGGGCATATGACAATAAACTATGACTCAACCGAAGATGGTAGCAAAATGGTTGGTAGCCTTGAATCGTACTGTTCGTCGAAAGCAATTCTCGCACGCGTTAAGACTATATTAGAAAAGAAGATGACCCCAGTATTTCAATCGTTACTTGATGGCGAATGTGAAAAGTTGACAATTCGAAAACTTTTTGAAGCAGTACGAAAAAATGATGCTGTGGCAAAGGCGTCTATCGACGAGGCGGCAGAGTTTTTAGGGATCGGACTCGCGGGAGTTGTGAATCTTTTGAACCCTGAGAGTGTAGTAATAGGGGGTGGGATAGTCTCAGGTGGGGGAGGTTTTGTACAAGCAGTTGCTCAGGAGATAAGAAAACGAGCATTCGATTCAGCAGTTTCACAGTTAACCATTGTCAAAGCGGCTTTGGGCAATGATGCTGGATTTATAGGAGCGGGTCTGCTTGGAGAAATGAATACGAAATGTGTGCAGAAAGGTAGTGTGTTATGAGCTCCGCAGATAATCTGAAACCGATCGGGTTTAAAGTGAGCTATTGGTTTGCATTTGGATTTTCTTTAGTCTTTCTCCTTTATGGAGGAGTGAAGATTATTCTCGGTTTTCTTGATCATAATTATACCGATCTGCCTAAAGCTATTATTTTTCTATTAATAGGTATTGTGTTAGTTACGCTTGCTGATGCCTATAAAGGCTTAAAGCCGTGGAGTTGGTATGGACAGGTAGTAATTAACGGGCTGATTATGCTGTTGGCAATTATTGGCTATTCTCATTATGAGAACCTCATACTATTGGTATTGGCTGGAACAGCAATGTTTTTTCTCTTTTCGAGTGAGACAAAAGAATATGTTCTAAAAGGGGACTAATTTAGAGGTTGACTTCAGTCGAAAAGATAATTAATTGCCACTTCGAATACTGACGGCGCCCTAGCTCAGTTGGTAGAGCAACGGACTGAAAATCCGTGTGTCCGCAGTTCAATTCTGCGGGGCGCCATTTCTATAGAAAAGCCGATTCGTCGGCTTTTTTTATTGTTGTGACTATACGTCACTAAAGAAACTACTCTCATGTTCAACTGACATATTTTTTTGTTGTGATTTCCACGACGTATCACTACTCATTAAGGCAAAGAGGAAAGCGTTATAACGTTATGAGCAACAATAGATATAGCCAACGTGTAATTGTTACAGGAGGAGCAGGGTTTATCGGCTCGAATCTGCTCTTACGAGTTGTTCCGAAGCAGACTGACACTCTGTTCATTAATGTAGATTCTCTGACTTATGCAGGTAATTTGTTAAACCTCCAAGCAATTGAATCACATGAGAATTATATCTTTGAGAAAATAGATATTCGTGATATGAATGCGCTCAAAGATTGTTTCAATCGGTATCAACCAACAGGGTTGATCCATTTGGCTGCAGAATCTCATGTTGATCGCTCCATAATTGGCCCCTCAGCGTTTATTGAAACAAATATCAACGGTACGTTCAATCTGCTGGAACTTGCCCGCAGTATGTCAGATCAAAGCTCCTTTCGTTTCCTTCATGTTTCAACCGATGAAGTCTTTGGGTCGTTGGGCAACTCAGGTTTTTTCACCGAAGAGACTCCATATCGTCCAAACTCACCATATTCGGCAAGTAAAGCATCTAGTGACCATCTC
This sequence comes from Candidatus Zixiibacteriota bacterium, assembly GCA_024277795.1. Classification (GTDB taxonomy): domain Bacteria; phylum Zixibacteria; class MSB-5A5; order GN15; family FEB-12; genus JAJRUL01. Next base: position 1,814 of record JAJRUL010000249.1, on the reverse strand, counting down.
GTACGAGCGTATCATGAAACATTTGGACTTGACGTTGTGACATCCAATTGCTCGAATAACTATGGTCCTTTTCAGTTTCCTGAAAAACTGCTCCCATTGATGATTCACAATGCCTAGAGTGGAAAACCGTTACCTGTTTATGGTGATGGTAAACAGGTACGTGATTGGCTGTATGTCGAGGACCATTGTGATGCACTATATACAATCTTTTGTGAGGGTAAAACCGGGCAGACATATAATGTTGGTGGTAATAATGAGATTGAGAACATCGCAATAGTGCGGTTAATTTGTCAGCAGTTAGATAAGAAACTTGGAGGTGGTCCTCGGGAAGATCTGATAACGTTCGTTGAAGATCGTCCGGGGCATGATCGTCGATATGCCATTGATGCGTCAAAAATAAGAAAAGACTTAGGATGGGTACCAAAAATAGATTTCGAGAAGGGGTTAGGATTGACAATAGACTGGTATTTAGATAATGAGCAATGGCTCTCTCAATGTATGAGTGGGGAATATCAAACATATTATGAAAAAATGTATTCGAATAGAGAAGTCCAATGAGCGGAATGGTTAAGAAAGGGATCATACTTGCGGGTGGTGCTGGCTCACGTTTATATCCTATGACACAGGTAGCGTGTAAACAATTGATGCCGATTTATGACAAGCCGATGATCTTCTATCCACTTTCGACTCTGATGCTGTTTGGTGTGACAGATATTCTTGTTATTTCAACTCCGATTGATACTCCAAGATTTGAAGATCTTCTCGGTGATGGTCATGAGTTAGGGATCAATATAACGTATGCTGTGCAAGAAGAACCGAAGGGGATTGCACAAGCGTTTCTTGTTGGAGAAGAGTTTATAGGAAACGATTCAGTAGTGCTTGTTCTTGGAGATAATGTCTTTTATGGCGTTTATGACTTTGTACGGGATGCCAGGTCATTTCGTGACGGTGCGCTTGTATTTGGCTACAACGTCAAGGACCCTGAGCGATATGGTGTTGTTGAATTTGATGATCGAGATAATGTCCTTTCAATTGAGGAAAAGCCTGCAGAGCCTAAGTCACACTTTGCAGTTACTGGCCTGTATATTTTTGACTCTGATGTTGTCTCAATTGCCAAATCATTGAAGCCGTCAGCTCGCGGGGAATTAGAAATTACCGATGTCAATCGAGAATATCTTCGCCGAGGAAAACTGCGAGTAGTAAAACTTGGAAGGGGGATTGCATGGCTCGATACAGGAACGCATGAGAGCTTACTTGATGCCTCGAATTTCATTGCAACTATCGAAAAGCGTCAGGGGCAAAAAGTGGCTTGTCTTGAAGAGATTGCTTATCGTATGAGATTGATCAACAGGCAACAGATGGACTCAATTTTACAGCGTATGAAGAATTCATCATACAAAGAATACTTGGTTGATGTTGTTCATGAGGTCAACGGCGGTGCCTAAAGTTCTCATAACGGGTGTGAAGGGGCAATTGGGGTATGATTTAGAGCGTTTGTTCACGGCACATCATGATGTGGTCGGTGTTGATATCGCAGATAGTGACCTTACTGATCAGAATGCTGTTAGAACGCTTTTCCAATACTATAGACCTGAGATAGTCCTTCATGCTGCCGCTTATACAGATGTTGATGGGGCAGAATCAAACGAAGATATCGCTTTTGCCGTTAATGAACGAGCAACTTCATATGTGGCCGAGGAATGCGAGAAGTTGAAGGCGTATCTGATTTGTTATTCAACTGATTATGTTTTCGACGGAAACAAAACAACTTCTTATGTGGAGACTGATCACCCGAATCCACCAACAGTTTATGG
>JAJRUL010000248.1 GCA_024277795.1 Candidatus Zixiibacteriota bacterium | reverse complement strand
CATGAATACGCACGAATCACTATCCCGTTCAAACGGGTTGAAGCAGTCTCCAACAACCACTCATCAACCGCCATATTGTAATATGGATCACATTCATATTCGGCAAAACAATACGCTGTTACCATGTCGGATTATAGCATAGGATAAACAAGACAGCAACAGGGTTTATCGGAAAAAACAGAAGAAAGACTCGTAAAAAATTAAATTCCCAAACCCGCCACAACACCACCTCCCCGTCCTTGATAACGAAGCGAAGGTGTGATCTGACACAAGAACGTGTAAGAGGCAAAGGCGACAGGTCACACAAAGTTGCTCAAGCAACTTTGCAAAACCCGTCGCAACTATCCAATCCCATCATTGCGAGCGAAGCGAAGCAATCTTTACAGGAATCTTTCCTCCCCCTAGTTTTTCATTGTGAACCGCTGAAAGCGGTGAAGCAATCTCTGCCTTACACCCAATGAGATCACCACGTCGCTCTCGCTCCTCGCGATAACGAAAACATTGATATACACCCCCGCACCTTCCCTACAACATCTGTGCAATATCAACATTCTGCCCTTTTATAGAGCAACCAACGTATATTTTGTAGGGAACAGACCTCACAGAAAACTATACAACTTTACAAAAAAGAATAAGGCAACATATTAAAAACATATCACATGTGAAAAACAAAGCCAATTCGCTGTAACCCAAACAGACATATACTAGTACAACGAAAAAAATGACCCGAAATAGAGACGGACTATGGAAAAGATGTAGTAAAAATGCATTCTTGTACATATTTGCTCTGTGTGTGTGTGTTCGCCCCTGATAAACCCACAAACTATCCCCCTCGTATGATGTACAGGAAGTCTGTTATGATGGACGCTGATCGAATTTGGCTGGGTCTATCCCATACTGCTTGATCTTTAAGCGAAGAGTAGATTCCGGGATATTTAACATAGCTGCAGCATGCTTCTTTACACCATTCTTCGCCTGCAAAGCTTTGATAATAAAACGTCTTTCATGATCAGCCAAGTAATCATAAAGGGAATATGTAACAGAGAATTCAATGTCAGTTGCAGGCTCCACGACAGGAGTCATCTGCTCAGGAACAGGTGTAGTAGGCTTCATACGTACCGAGACAACCTCAGGAGTTATCTCCTGTTTATCACCACTAAGGAGAATGAGTTTCTTTACCTCATTTTCCAGTTCACGCACATTCCCGGGCCAATCATATCCGACTAAAAGAGTCATTGCCTCAGCGGAGATCACTTTATTTTGACCACTAAGGAAACGGGTAATAAGAAGCGGAATATCTTCGCGTCTTTCTCGAAGAGGCGGAAGCCTGAATGATAAAGCAGAAAGCCTATAATAGAGGTCCCGACGGAAGGAACCATTGTCCATCTGCTCTTTCAGATCTTTGTTGGTTGCCGAAACAACACGAACATCGACTTTATGAGCTTTTGTATCACCTAGCCGTACTATTTCCTGATTTTCAAGAACACGTAGAATTTTCGCTTGAACGTTGAGAGGCATATCAGCAATTTCATCAAGGAAGAATGTCCCGCCATCAGCTTCCTCAAACAACCCGACCTTGTCTCTATCGGCACCTGTAAAAGCACCTCTCTTATATCCAAAAAGTTCTGATTCAAGTAAAGTCTCAGGCAAAGCGGCACAATTAACCGACACAAACCTCTTCTCTCTACGCTCAGAGTTGTAATGAATAGCACGCGCAAGCAAGTCTTTACCAGTCCCCGTTTCACCCTCAATTGTAATAGATATATTTGAGTTAATGACCTGACGTACTTGTGAAAGCACTTGAATCATATCATGACTCTGGCTGATTATATTTGGAAAAGCAGTCTCTTTCTGCAATTGATCCTGAAGCCGTCTGTTGTCTTCCTGAAGTTTGTCTTTCTGTATTTCCGTCCACTTGAATGCAATCAAGTCAGAATAGCCAACTGCAAAGTTCAGATCATTCTGACTAAACGGCCTCAAACTACTATCAGTCGTTATTCTATCAAGATAGAGATAACTCATAGTGCCATCACTCATTTTGAACGGTACAACTATTACCGAGGTAACCAAATCCGGTATATCAGCAATCAGTTCATTTATGAACGGATCACGTCGACAGTCGAGATTCAGGGTCGGATGGCTCGTCGAAATCTCCTCATCAAGCATAGCCCTGAATTGCTCACAGAACCTCTTTTGCTGATGTTTGCTCAATTCGATTGAGGAGTCAAGTTGGTCGACTGAACTGTCAGGGCAAAAGATTATCGCACGGTCTCCACCTGTCTTCTTCAACAGGACTGACAAAACTTCATCCATCTGACTCGATTTCAGATTAGAGAACTCTGAAGGCGACACTATGTTACCAAAGATTTTGTATTCATTCTCCTGTGAAATAGAAAGTGCTACTGCCTGTTGCGACAAGGTTTTTAAGAATGTACTAACCGCCTTGACTCTGGCACTATCACCGAGTGTTTCAAAAGACTTTTCGGCTCTGCTGAGCTTTCGAAACCCACCAGAGAGATCACCTTGCCGACATCCAAACATCCCTGATTGAAAATCAGTTTCAGCAATCCAGTAATCGATTTTTAGCCTCTTGAACAACTTTAAGGCTTCATCAAATGAGGAACGTATATTCCTGAATTCACCTGTTTCTGCTTCAATACAAATCTGGGCATATACTAACAATGTTCTTGCGAGTTCAAACGGGTCATCTACTTCCCTAAGCATATCAACTGCTTGTCGTATATGACTCAGACCTTCTTCAAACTCTTTCCTTGCAACAAACACCTGTGCAATTACTCTCTGGGATAGAGCAACCTCTGTTTTTTCACCCAAACGACTTGAAGTTTCAAGTGCCCGCTGTGCATGACGCATAGCATCATCGGAATTATCCATAGCCAACTCAACGTCAGCTAACCGTCGACCTGCTTGTGAAACCAAAGCTTAGTCTGGCGCAAGAAGTAAACCCTGTTGATATGCATTGGTCAAAAGAGTCTTCGCTCTGTACATATCTCCTTTCTCAAAAGCAAGTTCACCAGAATACTTCAAAGCAATAACTTTTTCACGCTTGAGACACTGTCGGTCGATGATTTGAAAGGCGGCTTCAAAATAAGTACGAGCCTCAGAGAAATAACGCCTCTTCATTTGAAGAAAACCGAGTGACAACTTATTGATCGCTTCAGCAGAATCAAACCTCAGTTTCACATTACCTGATAAAGCTTTGTTCAGATTTTCTTCTGCTTTTTCCCACTCACCTACATGAATTCTCAGAGTACCGAGATTTCCTGTCACCTGTGTTAATTTGCGTGGATTGTCCCCTACCAAAGCCATAGCATCTTCAAGATGCGTAATCGCTGTGTGATAATCACATCGGATATAACCTATTCGGGCAAGTTCATTTAGTGCATCAACTTGCCCCACCACATCAGAGGCTCTTCTAAATGCGGCAAGAGCATCTCGTGCTCTCATCTCTGCATTTTTAAGCTCCCCTATTCCAGTATATGATTTTGTCAGGATAAGAAGTGCACGTGCATAGCGACGATGCAATGGAAATTCAGCCAACAAGCGTGTCGCAGAAAGACCGAAATCAATAGCTTTCTTATAGTTCCCTTCATGATAACAAGCATCGGCTCTCAAGGAGAGATATAAACCCTGTTCATGGGGATTTGCTTGGAACTCTTCCTCATCAAGCAAAGTCAGTTCGCGTATGGCTGCGGCCTGTTTTCGCTGTCGAAAGTGTTCCTCAATAGCCAGAAGACGGCTATCGAATGAAGTCTTTGGTGAGGAAAGCTTCATCTCACAGGTCTTCCTAAGTAAATCGAGCGTGTTCTATCTTATACGTTTGCTCGATGATTGATTAACAACTGCTGTCCGGATCGTTGCCTTGCTCGTCACCTGGGGTGCACTCGAAGTAGAGCCCTTATCCACAAACTGGAACAAGAAATACTGATACGACGTTCTCAGGAAGAATCCGAGGAGGCTACCACCACTTCCATCATTCGGATTTTCTGAACCTTGAAGGAGAGTTCCCATATCAGGCTCAATCGTTGTTCCTGTCGTGTCGTTAGTAGTTCCAGAGCCGTCGTTACCGTCGGCATCCCAAGGACCCTCACCTGAGAACACAGGTGCGGTGAGAAAGCAGACCAATCCCAATAGCAAAGTGAAAATCACTGCTTTTGTTCTTGAGCTAGACATTCTCTTTAATCCTCCTAACAAACTGAACTCATGAATCTATATATTGATCCAAAACATTAGTTTTCAGTCACTGAAGTATATACGACGAAGAAACGCATAATTTGCTATACGGAGTTTAATTCATTGCTACTATATTGTCAAGCAATATCTTAGCAACGCAAGTTCTGCGCCTAACAATACTATCGCAATAAGTAGCCACGAAGTGGAGTTTATGAAACCGCCTATAAGACACAATCTTTGCTCATGTTATGAAAGTACCCGCGTTAGAATGCAGATTACAAACCTACTGTTTGCAGAAGATCAGCGATATCATTTGCTACACGATCAACAGTAAGGCTCTTCATACATTGCATCTTTTCTTCCCCTTTAAGTGGGCAGATATTCTTCTCACAACTAATACAATCAAAGTGATCTTGAATAATCACTTTCTTATGAGATGCAATAGGTGATGTTGCCATTGGGTTGTCTGCACCTGAGATAACAATTATCGGCGCACCAACTGCTGCGGCGAGATGCGCCGGCCCAGAATCATTTCCGATAAAGAACTTAGAGTTTGAAAGAATCGCAGCCGCTTCTCTCAAAGATGTCTTACCTGCCAAATTCACGACTTCCTTTGTTGATGTTGCTTCAGCAATGATATCACCATCATGACTGTCTGCTGTCGCTCCGATTAAGACGCACTTGAGTTTATGCTCTTTGATCAAATGCTTTATTAGTGCCGTGTAGTTCTCCACTCCCCATCGTCTCGATTCTGCTACAGCACGAAAAGCAATAGTTGCATAGTCATCTTCTGAGCCAATCCCGAACTGTTGCAACAAAGTATTCCCCGCCTCCATGTCATCATCATCAAGGAACATCTTCGGCTTAACATATTCAAGTTCAACCCCTGCACCTCTTCGCAAGAGGTTAAAATAGAGTTCACTCCTATGAGTTTCATCCATCGGCACAGGAAGGGCAAGTGGCTTAGTAAGAAGTAGCCGTCGGCCATCTGTAATATAACCTATCCGCTCTTTGACTGATCCGAGCTTCATCCCTGCGGCGGCTCCAAATGAAGGTGGAAGTATGTACCCGAGGTCAAACTGATATGACGATAAAAGCTCTTTAATTTTTACTACTGCTAACAAACCATGAATATGATCATGAGACAGTTTGATTATCTGATCAACTGCAGGGTTCTTGGCAAACAGATCAGCAAGATTGGACGGAACTAAAAGTGTTACTTCAGCACCGGGATGAGCCTCTCGAGCCTCGTTAATCATAGGCAGTGCCATCACACAATCACCGAGATGATTGGGTGTTCTGATCAATATCTTCATATTCATAATTACCTGAATTAACCTTCCAATTCAGCATAGTAGTTAGAGTCGTTTGTACTGAGCTTCAGTATATATAATTGACCTAACTTTAATGATTGTTAGTTTGGTATAGATATCCAGCATAAAATCTCGTACTTAACAATTGATATTAACATCACACTACTAACTATCATTACCGTTGCTAGTTCCTCACTCAGCAACCTTCCAACGACGGTGCGTCCACATCCATTGATCCGGGTACTTCCGTATCTCTCCCTCAAAGAAACGATGATATTCATTGATCATTGATTCAATATCCTTATCTTTGTCCCCGCTGTTCGGTGGATAAATCGGCTTCCCGGCAATAATGATATGGTGATCATAGTCTATTCTACGTAACAGGTATGGGAGCAACGGACATCCAACTTTGTTGGCTAACATTGCGGCTCCTTTTGATGCCATAGCTTTACGCTTGAAAAAATCTATTTCAATACCGTTGACTGCGTGCTGATCGACAACAATGCCACATAGGCGATTATTACGAAGCGATTTGATTGCATCGCGGAAATTCTTAT
>JAJRUL010000247.1 GCA_024277795.1 Candidatus Zixiibacteriota bacterium | reverse complement strand
GGTTGCGACGGGTCTTGCAAAGTTGCTTTAGCAACTTTGTGTGAGCTGTCGCTTTTGTATTGTTTCAACGTTGGATCTGCCTAGTGTACTGTCAGGTCACACTTTTGACCAGTCAAAAGCAAGACATGACAGAAGGATAAATATGTGCGGAGCTTGGCAAATTGTGTTCCTGAAAATCTACTAATCAAAAAGAGTGTTTGGTGATTGTTCTTCCTTGTGTCCAAATAATGTCAATCCAAGATTAAGGCCAAATCTCACGTTCCATTTTTCAGTCAGTTGTGTGCCTTTTACATATTGATATAACGGTATATCAACTTCAGACCAGAATGAGATAGCTGACTCTCCCTCACCAAAGAGAACTCGAGAAAACCCAGGAGTTATATAAATGTAATCTCCACCACTATTTTGAAATATAACATCATTGAAGATATCTTGTTGGCGGTTGTAGAACTTTAATTGCGTATTAACTGTATATGATGAGCCGACAGGAGCGAAGGCAACATTGAATCCATACGTATAAAGGTCTCCGATCTTTGTTCTTGTATCATCATATGAGATAATCTGTCTGGTGTAGAACCGTGCATCGATAGACCATCCAGGAGAAATCATAAGTGCAGTGATCATGCTTGCAATCGGATCGAATGTTCCACTCGTAAAGTTTTTTTCTTCAGTAGCTACATTAGTAATTCCTGAACCCGTTGGAACGGTTGCTCCGATAGCAATTTGCACATTTGTTGGTTTTGAGAAGAAACGAGGAGATGAAAAATGTCTGAACAAGAGAGTCATATTTCCGATAGTCGTTTCTTTTCTGTCAAGATTCAGGTTAACAGAGCGGTTGATTATCAATGGAAGTGAGATAGAAACAGATGCTCGATTTGAAATACCGATATTTCCAAACATACTCACAATATGTGATTCTGTTTTTTGGTTTAGGGTGTCATGTATATTCTCTTTTCCTTGTGTCAGTTGATCTCTGCGCGAGAAGCTATAATTTAGCCCTAGCTGAAGATCGCCCTTATGGATGATCGAGGATTCGGATCTGCCGACCGGCAGATTAGGGGAGCTTCAAAGTGCTCATTGGGCAAACAGGTCTGATGATACGATGAGAATCAATATAATCGGTAGTATGTATGTCAGGTGATATTTCATGTAGAACTCCAATTTGATATTTATTTTTTGCAATCGGGACAATCTATGAATCTTTTCGTTTTAATTCCACAAGTTTTGTCTTGTATTGGTGCATTATTCCACACAGATGCAACTAACAAGAGAAATGCTCCCGAGTAGAAGAGATAATCAGGCAGAGCGTAGTATTTGCCAGCGATGATTATTGTTGAGCTGAGAAGACCTATCCAAAATGGAAGGTAGCCTCTTCTTGTTTTTGCTTTGTAGGCTAAACTGAATAGAGAGATAGCTAAGAGTACACCTATGAGAAGGTAGAAATATGCTCCGGTCATCAGGAATCCTAAGCCGAGTGATGAAAGTATTCCTGCGTAAATTGGCCAGCATGCAGGACAGGTTGCGTTAGGTAAGAGTGCTGCTCCAAGGCCGGGGAGGGTGGTGAGGATTCTTTTTAGCATATTTTAATTACTGATGTGTGTCGATAGTATTTTTCTGATGAGTTCTTTTGAAGGAAACCCTTCCATCTGATCACCATTTTTGTATCTACGGCATCGCATTGAGTATTCAGTTGTTTCATTTTCGATTATCTCAAGGTCTTTGTCATTGATTCGAATAGAAGGAGAACCAAGAAAACGGTACTTCGATACATCATCTGGTTGTTCAATGTTGATAATCTCGATTTTATCTTTGATGTCAGCCTCAGCAAGGACTTCTTTCAGATTGGTTAGGGCTGGTTCATGGTTGGGACAGCCATCAAAATAGAGGAATTCAATTTTCATCTTGTTGTGTTCCTTTCGAAAGTGATTCAATGATTGGGCAGTGGTGAATCGAAGATGTTTGTGCACATTGATCGACGAGGTTGGTAAGGGTGGATTTCAGGCTTTGGAGGTGATGTAATTGGGTATTGATATGATCCAATTTGTCTTCTGCTATCTTCCGCACATCGCCACATCTGTCGATCGATCCATCTGCTATGGCTAACAGCTCCATTATTTCAGACAAAGAAAACCCCAGTGATTTTGCATTCCTGATAAATATCAGTCGTGAGACTTCATTTTGAGTGTATTGCCTGTATCCTCCACTCGTTCGTACAGGTTCAGACAACAATCCTTTTTGTTCATAGAATCGTATTGTCTCTTTGTTCACTCCCGCCATCTTCGCCAATTCACCTGTTTTCAGGACATTTCTGCTCATCGTTATCTCCGTTTCATATACTATACACCCTGTACTATACTACAGGGTTTCAATGTTTCTCGAAAGAGTATTTCAGCACTTTTTGGGCTGTTAATATGGTATTGTTTATACATATACATAACTTTTCATGCACTATTCATGTTAGTTTCATGTAATTCATAGTGTCGCAGTAATATACGCTATTTGACTAATACCGTGATTGGGGAACCTCAGAAGCTGTTAAAATGTTTAGTTAGGTAAGCGTTGACTTGCTTTACAGGTCACAAGTAGATATTATTACAAACTATGGCTGACAGTAAAGCAAAAGAGTCAAGAAAGCGGAAGGCATTTGAGGCGGAAGCTTTGCCTCATATGGATGCTTTGCTTCGGACAGCTCTTCGGATGGCAAAAAATCAAAATGATGCCGAGGATCTTGTTCAGGAGGCATTTGTCAAAGCCTATCGATTCTGGGACAAGTTTGAGGCTGGTTCGAATTGCCGAGCATGGTTATTCAGGATTATGACCAATATTTTCATCAATGATTATCGGTCAAAATCCAGGTCTCCTGTTTCGGTGAATGTTGATGAGATCGATGACAGCTTTCTCTATGGGCAATTGGCGGCAAATGCACCAGTTGATAACCCTGAGAGACAAATGTTCGCCAAGATATTTGATGATGATGTCAAGAAGGCGATAGAAGAGCTACCTGATGATTTTCGTCTTGTTGTAGTTCTTTCGTTTCTTGAAGGATTCTCATATCAGGAGATAGCTGAGATAGCTGATTTGCAATTGGGAACAGTAAAGTCACGATTACATCGTGGTCGCAAACTCTTACAGAAGGCGCTGTTTGAATATGCAGTTAAGAATGGTTACATCAAGGACGCCACAAAATGAATTGCCAAGACGCATTGAGTCTGCTCTATGATCTGATTGATAAAGAGACCTCAGAAATAGATACAAAAGAACTGCAGGAGCACTTCAATAAGTGTCGCCATTGTTTTGAGCGACATCGTTTGGAAGCATCGGTGCAGGATTTCATAAATGAAAAACTTCGAGCTCAAGAGCCTGAATATAATCTTGAGCGACTCAAAGGGAATATCCTTTCCCAGCTTGACGAAGTTGATGCTGAAGATGCCTGTAACGACAATAATTTTCCATATAGACGTGCAATAAACTGGGTGGTTGCTGTCGCAGTTGTTGTCGTTATGATTGGGGTTGGTTACTTTGGGTTGGCTCTATATCAACATCAGGCCAACTATATTCCGATAGAACGAGCACATTGGGCGGCTGTTGACAGAGCTGTTGGCTCAGTTGATAGTACAACAATAGAGGTTAGTTTGGCTGATGCACGTAAGCAGTTTGGCTATGATTTGAGTCATCAAGTTGGTGATTATTCTATGACAAGCGGTATGTCGGAAAAGATTATGGGTGTTGATATGGCACACTTTGTATATACCAATAATGGAAGTTCGGTTTCAGTATTTCTTGCACCGATCGACAATTATGCCATTCCATCCGATCTGGAAATCACAATGGTTGAGCATAATGGCAGGAAATACTTTGATCATCACTGTGAGGGGTGTCGCTTAGTGTTCCATTTGACAGAATCAGCGATTATTATTACCGCATCAGCCGATCATGACGTTGAACTGCTTGATTTTGTCCCCGGGCACTCTACTATTTAACTAGTATTTTGACATTGATTCGATCATAAAAAATGAAGACTATAAGCGAGTGCTATCAAACACTCGTTTTTTTATGATAAGGAATTGATGTCAACATTTCTTTCAACATTAGTACTGTATTTTTTGGGTTTCTTACTGATCTATTGTCCTGCTGACTTAGCTGTTGCCCGGCCAGATTCTGCACAGGTCGAGTCACTAGTTGAATTGCAGAGGATGTTGTTTCGTGATACCTTTGATCAAGCAGATTCTATAGCAGAAGCGTTGATTCGGGATTATCCCGATGATCCGTGTGGTTATCTTTTTGCTTCGATCAGTTTGGTTTCACGGTCATTTGATGTTGAAGAAGAATATCGATCCGATCTGTTTCATTCCTACTTAGATAGTGCCGAGTGTATTGTGGAAAGAGAGTTTCAAAGATCGTCATGCGATAGTGCATGGCTCTATCTTTGCGCGGGGCATATTAAAGCATACCGTGCATTATGGGAAGGAAGATTCGGATCAATTATTACTGCAGTCAAACAGAGTAGATCAGCAAGGGGTGACTATATTGCGGGGGTTGAAGTTGATTCAACATTATATGACCTCTATTTCGGTTTAGGGTTATATCATTATTGGAAATCTGCAAAAGCAGGTTTCTTGCGAAAAATCGGCTTGATCAAAGATGACAAAGAGCTTGGAATTGCTCAATTGTATCTGGCCTATGATTTATCGATTGTCTCATCAGAGTCTGCACGCTCAGCTTTGATTTGGATATGGCTCGACCAGCGACAGTATGACTCGGTAATTGTGTTGGCACAACAGATGTATAGGCAATTCCCTGAAGGGAAAGCCTTTTTGTGGGCACAAGGGAAGGCGTATATGGCGATGGAACAATATGATTCTGCGGGAGCTATGTTTGAAATGTTAAATCGATATTTCGCTGAACACTCGGGCAATTTTTACAATAGAGTTGAAACAGATTATTTCTGTGCTGTCTGCTATGAGGAGATGGGGGACATAGATCGATTAAGAGAGGTACATATCAGAGTAAAGAGTTATGTTGATTCTATTCCTGAAGAAACAAAGCGGAGACAGAAGAAGAAACTGCGTTTTTTGACGAAATGACTATTTGTGATGTTAAGTTGGTGTAATATGTCTTTCCCTACCCGCTGAACAATTGCGACTTGTTGGTTTCATCCAAAAGTCGGCAACCTTCTATTAACAACTCATCATTGCTCAGTTCATTGTTCGGTGGGGGGATATCTTCAGGTTTGATCGGTTCTACTGTCCAAGTACCATCCTGACTTGCGATTTCACAATAAATGGCCTCAGGTCCGTACATCTTCCCACGGACAGCATGAATAATTTGGCCAGCATCCATGTACATAATCAAGGGAGTATCTTCTCGACCTGTTGATGTGACTGTTATCTTGGCTGTTTTCCTGCTCGGTCCTAGCGCTTGAAGAAGATCGACCATATCTATATCTGCCAATCTTCCACTTGAGCCTTTGTCGTTCTTTTTATTGAGCCGGCTTTGGTTCAGTCGTGAGGCGATCTTCTGCAGTTTTGAGACAAGAAGTTCTATTCCACTAGTAGCTTTGATAACATCTTCGACACCGAGATCTAAGACACCTGTAAGATCAGACAGTCCTGCTTCATCGACAAGGGTGAAAGTCGGAGTGGCGGATAATTCAAGGCCCTTGTGAGCCAAGTCGCGGATAAACGATGTGACTTCGGCGGAATCACCGGGTGAAAAGAGAAGCACGACATCAGGACGGCGACGCTTATAGAGATTGAAAAACCCATCAGTTGATGTTGCAGAAACAGTTGAAAACCCTTCTTGTTTGAGGCGTATTTCCAAGTGGCAGGCGGGGCCAGCCTGACGGGAGTATATCATAACCTGAGTTGCTTTATCGTTTGCTTGATTTTGTAGAACATCATCCTGAATCATTTGAATGAATGCTTCAGCCACTTCAGGGAGAAAGAGCTTGCCTGTTAGATCAGTAAACTTTGATTTGATTGCTTCGACTTTATCCATGGTAAGCCGTTCTTCTGAAACAATCGAGCTACAGAAGAGATCAACCGCAGTAATGATATTTCCACCCAATGCTTCAATGGGTAAGCGACGTTTGTATTTTCCACCTAGATTTATATACATTGAGCGTAGAGTTTCGATCACCATAGGAGAATAATTTAGCGACTGAAGCAGTTTGATCGTCAACTGAATAACAGCACGGTCATCGGTCAAGTTGTCTGTTGAGTAGTAGAATTTCGCCAAGTCATGAAGGTATGCAGAGTCGACAATAAGGAGTCGTTCCTTTTCAGGAAGATGTAAGCGACGGCACAGTCGGTTGACGTATTGTCCGACCAATCCGCTATGGTTTTGTCCTGGCGTATGATTAATCGAGAGGAGTGAGACAAAAAGTTCGAGATTGGCAGTCAGGAGATCGCCTGCTGATTTTAGTTCTTTATCTTCCATAATAAGTGATGATTCAGATTCATAATACCTGACTACAGTCTGTGGAGAGGTTTTCCGAAGTCTGTCTATCAAATCGATATAATCTCCAGGGACTGTATCTTTGATTAGGACTGCTTCAAAGATACGGTCATCGATAAGGTCTATTGCATCATCGGCAGAATCAATCATCTCAACTTCGCAACCTGAGCTTGTGAGCAATCCTCGGAGGTGTTCCCCTCCCGATAGGTCATCGGTGACAATCATGACCCGTCCTTTTGTAACCGCAGAAAGATCATGAATAGTCGTCCGAGAGAGTTCATTCGTAGGTTCGTTTTCTGTTCCCGGTAATGTCAAAAGGGACTCAGCATCGTCATGAGCGAGACCGAGATAATGTTGTGCAATTGCCGAATGAAGCGACAGTTCAGCCGCTATGTATGTTTTGACTTTCTTGCCACTCATGACGAATCTTAATTCATTCAACAGGTCTTCATCATCTGGACTTTCGCACGCAACCAACACAACATTGTTTTCAAGATCATAATCGAAAGGGAGAACTTTTCGTGAAACTGCTATTTTTTTAGGTATGAGCTTCAGGACAACTTCTGGGATTTCTCGATTGGCTAGTACAACCCCTTCGCAACCGAATTGCTTGGTTAATCCTGTTACTAACCCTGCTTCATCAATATGACCTGCCAAAAGAAGATGGCAACCGAGTTTTCCCCCTTTTTCCTGTTGTTCGGTTAGTGCATGTTGGATCTGCTCTTCAGTTATTAGCCCTTCACTGATGAGTATTTCGTCGAGGCGTTTCCAATTTGTTGAGCTACTCATAGTGCTATTTCCTATCATCCGTTGGCGATATATCAGCCATGTTAGTATCAATTTGACGCAGGCAGACGCTACAGAAGAGAAAGCTCTACTGCATCGCCTACATTATATTGATCTTATCGGAATGTCTGATAGGGGCTTAAGGAAAACAGGCTGATAGTTGCTGTCCATAAAATGAACAGCAACTTTACCTGAAGGATTTATTGAGAATTGTTAGAAAATCTACCTATTGTGTACAGGATGGCGGTTGTGCTCCTCCCTGAAACAGGAACGAGACAAGATAGGTTAAGTCATTGACGTTAATATCGCTATCACCATTGATATCGCCCGCATCCATAGGGATAGGATCTGCTCCACCTTTGAACAGGTAGTTTGTGAACCATGTCAGGTCATTAACGGTGATTCCTGTCATATTGTCCATATCTCCTCGAGTAGCGCAGAGGGAGATCGAAGAG
>JAJRUL010000246.1 GCA_024277795.1 Candidatus Zixiibacteriota bacterium | reverse complement strand
GTTTGATGCACTAACTTCAGGTAGACTATACCTCAAGAAGGCAATCCCGCCTGATCAGGTATTAGCAAAAATGCGATACCAGATGACCGCCAAGTTTGATGCACTCCTACTAAAGATTTTCAATGAAATCATCGGCGTATGGCCTGCTGGCTCTTTAGTCCTTCTTTCTTCAGACGAAATAGCTTTAGTTCTGACCAATAATGATGAGTACCCGAACCGTCCATATGTTAAAATTGTTGGCAACAAGTCAGGATTAATGACTGAAACAAACTGGGTCGACCTTTCTGAAGAAGATCCATCTGTCCGACAAATAGTCAGAATGATCGAACCTGCCCGCTACGGCCTCGATATCAAAGATTTTATTCTAGAAGATTAAAAACGCAAATGTAACTGTGCTGTAACTCCACCGCTAGTATCTGGAGCAACCACTAGAGAGAAATCTTTTGTCCTACTTTTGTCGGGAAAACCTGAAAGGTGTGCATCAACATACGCATCGAACATAGATACAAAAGCAACAATGCCCGCATACCAGGTAAATTTATTCCGAGCATCTCTCCTGTCAGTATATAGTCCGTAATACTCATTTCGAACATTGATATCTGTCGCATTGTCATACGCTGATTTGAAATCAGATGCCTGCGACCGATAGTGAAGTGCAGATCCAATCATCCACGCAGATAGTCCTGAGAATATCACAGCTTTCAGATATCTCCTATTACCTAATTGACCAAATCCAGGTAAGATGGCTGACTTGAAAAGAGCTACAGTTGGATTTTGATACAGGTGCATTTCCAAATTAGTCGAATCATCAGCACTCAGATATTGATCAAGTCCAATCCTTCCCTGATAGAGAACAGTATCTACTCTCATTTCGATTTCATTTGCTTCTGAAGACTGCGATTCTGTAACCAATGTATCAACTTTCAATGAATCTATTTCTGCATTGGCATAAATCGGGAGAAGCAAGGAAAACAAACAGATCAAACGTAACATATCTACCTCAGCAAACAACTTTGAGGGATTGATCGCCAATCTTTATATCAAGATTTTCCGATGGAATACGAACAAAATCTCCATCCAGCAAAAACTCTCTTCCGCGAGGCGGTTTGAAGCTAATTGTTGTCCCTCGGAAAAGCCTGAATTGCGAGCCATAGACATATTTCCCATTTCGTATTTTTCTGATATACGTACCGAAATCACGACTAGAAGCATCTGCATCAATAATGATTTCGGCATGTTGATCATTATTGGCTGAAACAGGTGATATCGGCAGACCGAGTGTATATGGAAGAAGATTTATCAGAAAAAGAGCAGGGCTTACGTCAAAAGTAAAGGCATCGAGCTTAATTAATAATCTTTTCGTTTCTATAGAGGAAGCAATTCTTGTCGCCAGAGATGCCCAACTAAAACCAAAACGGGGTTGCTTCCCATTTTCAAGCATCTTTGCTAATTCTACAGGAAATCCAAACCCTAATGATCCTACCAAAAGGTGAGATCCAACCGTTGCAACATCAATCTTGCGATATTCTCTTTTCATTATCGTCTCAAGAGCACTCAAAATATCGATAGTACCAAGAAGTGAAGTCGCAATATTGTTGAACTTTCCAAAAGGGAGAATAGCGAGTGGTAGATCAGCCTCGATAGCCAATGAGGCCATCTTGTTTATTGTTCCATCGCCACCCGCAACTATCAAGGCAGAGACTTTCCCCCGACGGGAAATATCATCAGGTAATCCCCTGCTCAGCTTAGTCAAACCGCAGATTCTTTGCCCTGAAACCAACATCTCTTTGGCTGTCTCCCCCTTTGCGAACGTATAAAACCAACCTTTCTTGCGGAGAGTCGCAGTCAAACGCTTGATAGATCGGTCATTGTACCGACTGGAGTGTCGATTAGCCAAGATCAAATAGTGCGGTCTCGGTCCTTTTTGATAGCGTCGTCTCATACCTACCTATTATACTCAATAATTGTGCTTACCAAAACAATTAGATAGTTCGCTCTTAAGTTTAATAGATTATTTAATCCAATGCGCATTTCTGTCGATCTATACTAGATTGAAGCAAAAATAGACAATTTGTCAAAAGGATATTATGATATCTGAGAAAAATCAGGCACAATCTGAAGAAACTCAAGGAGTGCTGAAATGGCTCCCTTTTGCATTGTTAGGACTTATGTTCCTTCCTGCCCTCTCTGACCTTGTGATTGATTGGTGGGAAGATTCTAATTATTCTCATGGATTCTTGATCCCGATCGTATCAGCATATTTACTTTACGGACAACGGGAAACTCTTTCTCATGTTAGACAAGAGCATGACCGTCGAGGGTTAGTGCTCCTAGCCTTTAGCTTCCTTTTATTCATCATGGCCAACGGTGCTGCCGAATATTTCACTCTCCGCTTCTCTCTACTTCTTGCACTAGTCGGATTGACTCATGCAATTTTCGGGTTAGAGATTCTCAAGAAGATCTGGTTCCCACTCTTTTTTCTCGTTTTCATGATTCCTATCCCCTATGTCGTGTACTACGCAATCTCATTCCCAATGCAACAACTGGCATCAATTATCACAGTTAAGTGTCTCGATTTCCTCGGTATGTCAGTCATCCGCCAAGGAAACATCATCCATATCGGCAGACACTCATTAGAAGTTGCGGAAGCATGCTCGGGAATTCGCTCATTGGTTGCTCTTTTGGCACTCGGGGCGATTTTCGCAAGAAGCTCTCAGAAGAGATTCTCCGCTCAATTGATTCTCTTCCTCGCAACAATACCGATAGCAATCATCGGAAATGTGATCCGAGTGCTCATGACAACTATCATCGTCGCCTCTGGCGGGGATTTTGTCCTTGAGGAACCATACCATTCGGGAATGGGGCTGGTTGTCTTTCTCGTCGCATTTGTCGGTCTTTCACTCTTGAGCCTAATTCTCAGGAGAGTTATCAAATGAGAAAGATTATTTTTATTTCGTCTGCTATTATTCTTATCGGCGGTCTTATTGGTAATTCTTTACGGTTCCTCGAGCAATCACCAGAAAGAGGTGCTCTTTTCGACAGGATTCCTTTTCAATTAGAATCCTACAACGGTACCGAACACTGGTTCTCTGAAACAAGCTATGAAGTCCTGCAGGCTGATACGTCCACCCTCAGACGGTATGTTGACCAGAGAGGTCGTTCACTCTGGCTCTTCGTTGCTTATTTCTCTTCACAGAAATATGGAAGTCAGATCCACTCTCCTAAGAACTGTCTCCCAGGTGGCGGTTGGAAGATCAAATCTACCGAGCCATATCATTTGACGTTACATGACGGCTCATCCCGCATGGTCAATCGCCTTCTGATTGCTGAAAATAATAAGCAACAACTGATGATATACTGGTTCAGGACCCGAGGTGGGAATATTCGAGATGAATTCGAACTCAAATGGGATCTCATGAAAAATGCTTTGATGTTACGTCCGACAGATGCGGCATTTATCAGAATTACATTGCCGATTGAAGGTAACAATATCGAAGATGCAATGAAACGCTCAATAGAGTTTCTCAATCAAACTATTTCTGCTATTGAATCAGCCCTCCCTTTCGAGAATTAGCACTTGAACGTCGGCAAACAGAATCGTATCATTTGGTATGATTCTTCAATTGATCCGACTCGCCAGACCGACCCAATGGGTGAAAAATGGTATTATCCTGCTTGCCCTGATTTTCGCCAATACGGTCTTTGAACAACACAGGGTAATACTCTCACTGATTGCTATCAGCATTTTCTGCCTGCTTTCATCAGCGGTCTACACCTTCAATGATATTATTGACGATGAATCCGATCGACAACATCCCCAGAAAAAAAACAGGCCGATTGCAAGCGGAAAAGTATCAAAAGCTCAAGCATCAATAATGACTGTTCTCCTAGTCTCTGTGGGCCTGATAGGGGCATGGGAACTCAATATAAATTTCTTCATTACAGCTATCTCTTTTCTCCTGTTAAATCTACTCTATACCTTGTGGTTGAAAAATATCGTTATACTTGATGTTTTGGCAATTGCAATGAGTTTCCTTATTCGTGCTTATGCAGGGGCGTTCGCAATTGATGTTCCTGTTTCATCATGGATGCTCAGCAACACCTTACTATTGGCCCTTTTTCTCGGGTTGGGAAAACGAAGACATGAACTGGTTACGCTCGAAGATGATGCTATCTCGCATCGCCAATCATTGACGCATTACTCCCCATACCTGCTTGACCAACTTATAGGTGTCGTCACACCTGCAGTCTTAGTGATGTATATGCTGTATTCATTTTCTCCAGAGGTCTCAGCCGAGCGTGGTACGAGCTACTTGTTTGTCACTGTGCCATTTGTCGTTTACGGCCTCTTTCGTTATTTGTACTTAATTCACAAGGAGGATAAAGGCGGTTCACCGACACATGTGCTAATCGGAGATATGCCGATTCTCATTACTGTCCTCCTCTGGTTGTTAACCGCTTGCACGGTACTATATTTTATATGACTATTAAGAAAACCACCCTGATTCTCGCACTTGCAACTGCTCTATGTTGCTTACATGCATGCAGTAAAAAAACAAGTATTGACAAATCCGAGTTTTCTCGTCCAGATCTTGCCTATCTTGCGAAAGCACCATTTACTGCAAACCATCTGCTTACAATCCCCGATGTGAACGGTTTTGCTCACATTCCTGATTCTGACCGAGTCGTTCGACCTACCTTGTCAGATACATTGCCATCTTCCCCCATTAGTGACTACTTGGAGTACAATTTTGTCGGACTCGCAAAATCATCATTTGGCAATAATGATGATATTATCAATGTAGAAATATCAGAGTTTCTCATGCCTGATGATGCGTACGGTTTTTTCTCAAAAATCAGACCAAACGGAATACGGGTTGAGGCTATCGGAACCGAATCATACATATTGAATGACAAGCGATATGTTGTACATGGTCATTTCGTCATGATCTTAAGCTCGGAAACAGTCGATGAACCAACTGCTCAAGCTATGATCGATCTTGCGATTGAGATCGACAGTGAAATTGATGAAATCGCATCGATATCCCCGTATTACCTGCTCTTCCCTTATCGAGACAAAATTCAACCATCTACGAAATATATCAGCTTTAACTTCATGAATATCGGTTCCCTGAACTCTGTTCATACAACTGACTATATAGTAGGCGATGACTCCCTCACGTTGTTTATGACTGTTGACCCCGAAAGCAAAAACTTTGAACGACTAAAAGCGTTTGCGCAACAAACGAAACAGGTTGAGAAAGTGCCTACGGGCTTTTCATTTGTGGAAGGGGAAGCAATTATGTTTATTCACCCGCAATATGGCCGTGTACTGGCTGGGAGAGCTTCTGAAAAACTGGTTGGAATTATCGGTTTTAACCCTGAAAAACAGTTGAAAATGGCACGTCTTTGGGTCTGGGGACTACAACAATAGTCTCTTTGTTTAGGCCAAGCCCTTATATCTTAAAGACTTATTATGCTCTGCCGATAATCTATATGATGATCGGAATACACATATTTGGAGCATATCTATGTCTGAGCGGAGAGCTTTAGTCCGTCGCGAAACAAATGATTATTTTGTAGCCTATAAAGAGAATAGTAATGAAATCATCGGGCGTGTACTCAACCTTACTCCCGAAGGAGCTATGATGATTTCTGATGATCCGATCAAAGTACCCTCAATACACCTTTGCGAGATGCGCCTCCCTGACGTCATAGTTGGTTGTCGGTTTCTTTCATTCCGTGTCGAAAGCTGTTGGTGCACACAGCATGAACGTTTTGAATGGTATGAAACGGGCTACAAATTCATAGAAATATCCAGTAATGCCAAAAGTATTATAAAGCATATTATTGGAGACTGGCAGATCAAACAGGATCAGATGCCGTTAACAGTCAAAGTAACCAAGTAACTATTTTCATATATACTACCAGATATCTACTGCTGTATCAATGACCTGAGTAATTTCAAGTTCTCAATATCTTCTGCAAGATCATCCCCTTTGGGTGTTTCGAGTATCATTGGAATCTCAGCTAATCTTTGATCATTTACAAAGTTCCGAAATGCTTCGAGTCCAATAAAGCCTTTGCCTATATGTTCATGGCGGTCTCTCTTCGACCCAAACTCCTTCTTACTGTCATTCATATGAATAATTCTTAATTTTTCAAGAGAAATCGTCTTATCAAATTGTGTAATCGTTGCTTGATAATCATCCGGATCACTTAAAGGATACCCTGCCGCAAAAATATGACATGTATCCATACAGACTCCTACTTTTTCACTATTCTCAATCTTGTCGATCAAATAAGCGATCTGCTCAAATGTATACCCTAAATTAGTCCCTTGCCCAGCAGTACACTCCAGCAGAAGCATCACGCTATTATCGCTATCGAGATCATCAAATAGCTTGTTGATATTCCCAACTATTCGATTCAAACCTGCTTCTTCTCCTTCTCCGACATGAGAGCCTGGGTGCATAACTAAATTTGGTATGCGAAGAAGATGACAGCGTTCCATCTCGATCTGCAATGAGTCACGAGATTTCTTCTCAAGATCAGGCTTCGGTGAAGCAATATTAATCAGATATGAAGAATGAGAAGTGGCAACAGTCACACCTGTTTCTTCAATCAGGGCAAAATACTTTTCGACATCACCCTCTTTTATTGATGCCGCTCGCCATTGACTGTTTGATTTATTGAACATTTGTATAGTATCGCAGGTTGCTTGCTTCCCTCTTTCGATTGCTTTATGAAAACCGCCCGCTATCGATTCGTGTGCTCCAAAGATCATCTGCTCTTTTCCTTCTGTTTTATTCTATCTTCGTGAAAGATATGAAACAACGGTTACCCGCACAATGACCTAGGGGAAAAGAATACAAATATTATAGTCTCTCAAAACTTGCCCCGATTTCAACTTAGAGGTATAGATGCGTAGTTATAAAATTGATGAAGTCTAAACTTTAAGGAGAGACAATGAATCGAATGTAGATTTACAGCAGGATGATGACCCTAACAACACTGTTCATATTTCTGGTTGGTTGCGTTTCAACACCAACCTACGAAGTTGATCCCGATGCACCAAGTTTCAACGATAAACATTCACCCCGGACAGCAAGTATGGACATTCCAACATTTGTCACATGTCAATGGTCCTGTTCAAATCCTACAGGGGCATCAATATCCTACAAACTTTATTTTGGTGAAGAAGGTAATGTTGACCTTTTTGTTGAGGATATAACTAACAGTCAGTAATTACTCTTTATTTGGACTAAAATATAACACGGTCTATCAGTGGTACGTGACCGCCAAAGCCATAGGATATCCTGAAGCACAATCACGCACGTTCTGGTTCAATACTTCAAATGAGCATGATGACTCATATCAAGACTATGCACCTAGGAACAACTAAAACTCAGCAGGTCTGTTGTTCTGGGATTATTGATACCTCATGATGATTAGAATTGAAAGAAGTGTTACCAACTAATCCTAGCTCAGTATTTTTTTAGACTCTATAATTATTAGCAGATCACATCATAGTTATCACTTTGAATGAAGCAGAAAATATGAAATATATTTTCTGCTTCGAGTAAAATCTAAGGCATCATGATATATGAAATGATAGTCGACTAACGATTGCTTCTACTATCCCCAGCAACGCTATTTCAAATTCAAGCTCAGTATCTTCATATCTGTCATATCCTCAATCGCATATCGGACACCTTCACGCTTCAAGCCGGATTGCTTCATTCCGCCATACGGTTGATGGTCAGCACGATATGTTGGGATATCGTTAATCACAACTCCTCCGCAATCAATATGCTTATAAGCATAAAAGACATCCTTTAGTCTATTGGTGAAAATCCCTGCCTGTAAGCCATAGTTGCTATTATTAATCTGATCCACTACTTTCTTAAAGTTCCGATATTTGCTTATTACTGCAAGTGGAGCAAACGCCTCTTGTGAACAAATAGCCATGGAATTTTTTACATTGGTCAACAAAGTCGGAGTGAGAGATCGTCCGCGTACTGACTTCCCTCCGCATAGCAGTTTTGCACCCTCAGCAACGGCATCCTCAATTAGCTGTAGTGTGTTACGAACAGATTGCTTATCAACCATTGTCCCAATATCAGTCTTTGGATTAAGCGGATTGCCCATTTTAAGCTTTGCCGTCTTAGCACGAAACATTCTGATAAACTTCGTATAGACTTTTTCATGTACAAAGATTCGTTGAACAGAGATACACGATTGCCCTGCGGATGCAAAAGCACCATATAAAAGTCGGGTTGTCGCATAATCCAAATCAGCATCGTCAGAAACAGCAACCCCTGCATTTCCACCAAGCTCAAGAACAACTTCCTTGATACCAGCATGTTGTTTTATCCACCATCCAACCTCTGATGATCCAGTAAACGTTATCATCTTCACCCTATCATCGTTAAGCAAAGGTGACGACTCCGTGGCAGAGCCGGGTAAAATTGAAATCGCCCCTTTCGGATAGTCTGTCTTGTCGATAATCTCAGCCAACATCAAAGCAATGATCGGTGTTTTCGTAGCAGGCTTAAGGACTATAGTATTACCCGATGCGATTGCAGGACCGATCTTATGAGCAACCAAATTAAGAGGAAAATTAAATGGCGATATTCCTGCAATCACCCCCTTCGGGAACCGTCGTATCAATCCGATTCGCTCTTCACTGCCAGGCGCCCAATCGAGATCGATTATTTCCCCACCGACACGTTTCGCCTCTTCTGCGGAAACATGAAAAACACCAATTGCGCGTTGTACTTCGAGCTTCGCATCTTTATATGCTTTACCCAATTCGAGAGTCATCACTCGGGCAAACTTGTCAGTCTGTTTTTCAAGTGCTGAAGCAATCTGCTTACAGACATTCTCTCTCTTGTATGCAGGAATCTCCCGAGTTAGTGCAAACGCTTTGTCAGCTTGTTTGATCGCTTCAGTATAGTCCTGCTTTGAAGCTGAAGCTACTGTCCCAACGAGAGAATCATCAAAAGGGTTTTCTACTCTGATCTTCTTTTTACGATCAACCCAATCCCCTGCAAGATACATTTTATATTGTTTTGGCATTGTACTATCCTTGGCCTTTTATCCTATATAGGGCATACGAGTTGCCCGAGACGTTTGGTGAGCTTAACATTTTCATTGTAATCAACTGGACAATCAATGACCACCGGCTTATCGCAGGCAAATGCTTTTTTCAACACTTCTTGCAAGTCATCCCCTTCATTAACTTTCATACCAACTGCACCAAAGCTCTCGGCAAGTTGCACCCAATCCGGATTTGTAAAAGCCGTTCCAAATGCTTCGCCAAATTTGTTGCGTTGTTTCCACTCAATCAAACCGAAGGTACTGTCAGTCCAAATCAAATTAACGGTATTCATCCCTAACCTTACCGCAGTTTCAAGTTCCTGCACATTCATGAGGAAACCACCATCACCTGAAACAGTTAGTACCTTACGATCAGGATAAGTCAGTTGAGCGGCAATCCCACCGGGTAAGGCAATCCCCATCGTGGCAAAACCGTTAGAAATCAAACAGGTATTCGGTTCTTCGACAATAAACATTCTTGCAATCCACATCTTGTGCGCCCCAACATCGGAGATCACAATATCATTGCCATCAAGCACCGAACGAATATCATGAAGGATCTTCTGCGGTTTGATCGGAAAACTTGTATCATTGTCATATTCATGCAATTCTTCAAGTATCAGATTTCGATGCTTTTGTACATACTGACCCCGTCCTCGATCGAAACTGTCATCTATTTGCTCATTGAGTTCCCAGAGTGATGAAGCAACATCCCCGATCATCTCAACAGTCGGGTTGTACCAATAGTCAACTTCCGCTTGATCAAAATCAATATGGATAATTTTCTTGTCACCATCAGGATTCCAAAACTGTGGAGAGTATTCAACAATATCATATCCCACACATATTATCAAATCCGCTTCTTCGATAGCACAGGTAACATGATCTCTCGATTGCAGGCCAATAGTAAAGAGATTGTGAGGATATTTGTAACCTGCCGCGCCTTTTCCCATAAATGTATTGCAAACAGGAAATCCTGTTTTTTCAAGGAAAAGCCTCAACTGTTTTGTTGCTCGTTTGCGAATAGAGCCGTTGCCTGCTATGATCAACGGTTTCTTCGCTTCTTTGATCAATTCCATAACCGAACTCACCGCCTTGTGATCAGGAGCCGGCCTGCGAACTTTCCGAACTTCAAAACACTGAGGGTTTTCGCATTTCTCAGTAGCAACGTTCTCTGGAAACTCCAGATGGGTCGCTCCAGGTTTTTCGGCTTCGGCAACTTTGAATGCCTTGCGAACTGCTTCAGCAACCATATCGGCTTGTTCTATTCTCGTGTTCCATTTCGTAATCGGTTGAAGGATAGACACAACATCAATATATTGATGGGATTCTTTGTGCATTCGCAACGTATCGGCTTGCCCCGTAATCGCAACCAATGGTGCACGATCAAGATTAGCATCAGCTATTGGTGTTATCAGATTTGTAGCACCAGGCCCAATTGTAGCCAGACAAACACCTGCCTTACCTGTCAATCGTCCAATAATATCGGCCATGAATCCAGCCCCTTGTTCATGGCGGGTTAAAACAAATTCAATGCTCGACTTACGCACAGCCTCTAAAAAATCGATATTCTCTTCACCCGGAACTCCGAAAATATGGGTCACGCCCTCGTTCTCAAGAGCCTTAACAAACATCTCTGAAGCATTTGTCATTCTTACTCTCCTCTTTTCTTGTATATCAGTATTATATTTCTATCGGTACATCTTTCAACCAAAACAATAGTTTCTGCAAACAGTTCAAACCATTATCTGTGACTGAAAAGACAGATTATGTTTGGTTTTACTGAATCAAAAAAAATCTGTGTATTCATAACTTGATCTTACTGCAGACGGTCGAACTATATGTACTCAAGTTATGAAACGAGATAGTCAATTGTGCTATTTATACTTGGTCAATGACGGTTGTTTGTAGTCAGTCGCCCCAAAATAATACGTCGACTTATCATGCTTGCCGTTATGTGTCAAGGAACCTTTAAGACCAAAGATATACTGTGTGATATTTGCTCGAACTCCCAGGCCAAAGTTAGTCTGAGAGTCAATATAAAGATCAACATACAGACCATTGATCGGTTTAGTTTCAAGGTGATAGACGAAATCCGCATTCGTAAACTTCTGTCCGGTTGAAAAAAATGCATCGACGGAAAAAATAACTTTATTTCTATACAACTTATATGAAATCGAGTACCGTTGTTCCGTCTCTGTCTCAACTCCTCGATATTTCCCACCATTGAGATTCAACCACTGTGCTGACCACTGAAAAGCTCCTCCCGATCGACTGGCAAAAGACAACCCCCATGAGTTTTTGTAATCAACACGATCAGGTGCATTTGTATAACGACGAAAAGTGACCCCTAAAGCCATCGTCTTTCCGATGTTCATTCCCGTTGCCACTATATACTCACTAATTATGTCACCACTCCCATCGTCAAGATAACGATAGCCTATAGCAACCGAACGACGATTGACAACTGTTCCCCAACTTCGTCCGAAAGAACTGTTTCCATAATCAAACATTAACTGAAAACCTGAATGGCGATACCAAACCAACGCAGAAGGGTCTACCCATACCGCTTCAAAACCTGTAACTGACGACGCAGGTTGATAATAAAAAACTCCTTCAGGTGAAGGAATTCGTTCAGCAGATAGGTTAGAACAGACGAAAAGCACTGCAAATAAAGTGGAATAATACTGTATGCGACTCACTATAGACCTTCGTTTCGCCCACGGATAAAGATATTGCCATTACCACTAATCGAGCTACTTATGATAGCATCCCCATCACCAGCTTTCAAACTCAATCGGTTATATTGTACTAGGTCAGCAAGAAAAAGCATATTCGTCACTTCAATCTTACCATCTTCCTCAACTGAAAGTGAAAGCTCAGCAGACAAATTTTCCGGTAATACTAATTCTATATCTTCAAATTTGTTATTCACTACAACTTGGCCACGTTCCAAACGCACAATATCGACCAGAATCGGCCCTGATTGTCCGCGAATAAAGTTCTTATCACCACGAGGTTCAAACTGAGTTATCTCAATTCGCCCGAATCTATTTCTTGCACTTACTTCTCCGACAATATCTTCAACAATAATATCCCCCCCATCATTTCGAAAACTCGCTCGACCTCGCTCAGTACGAATACCACGAGCCGACAGTGTCGAATTTGATGTTTTTAAGATGAGTTTTCCAACAATATCTGAAACTGTGATGCGACGATTTGATGTAGATAAATTGACCGTACCTGTCACTCCAGACACATTCAGTCGACCTAGTGAAGATGGTATGACAACCCCACTAAACGGCCCGTCTGCATTGACATCGAAATAGGTTGCATTGATTGTGAGATGAGTACCTTCAGGTACTGTTATTTCTGCATCGATTATACCTGTTTCGGAGCCTTTCCAAGGAGCAGGGTTTGGTGCTCGAAACTGTATTCTATTGTTACCCCCATTACGGTCGATATCAACTGCCATCAGATCGACATAATCAATAGCGCGAGAACGTGAGTTACAACGAGCTTTCTTGAAATAGACAATTCTGATTTCATTTAGTTCATTTGTTACTACAGTAAGCGTACCTGTCAATGTCGAAGCAGATTCGATAACTACAGTTGCACCGATATTAACTTCAGCTTGAAGAGTAAGCTGTCGAGTAGAATATAAACCTTCCTCTTCAAGATAGACCTCTTGACTGAGTACCACTCCGTAAACAAAAAGCGACATCACTACTACAAATAATCGCCAACGCATCATCTATTTCCTCGAAGTTACCGTATATATCTGGTTCATTATTATCGATCCAGCTACTGCGGCATTTAATGATTCCACATTGCGGGAATGGTCAATTCTTAAAGTCAGGTCTGCTATCTCCTTCAATTGATCTGACAATCCCGATGCCTCGGATCCGACTAATAACATTCGGCGTGATGATGAACGAATCTTTGCCGTTAAAACTTTGGCTGTTTCACCTGTCGGAGTTGAGGCAATTGTTGTTATATCATTCTTTTTCACGAACGTCACCAGCTCTTCAGGTTCTGCTACAGCAATTTGTAGTCCAAACAAGGCACCAACTGTCGATCTGACAACCTTCGGTGAATATGGTTCAACACTACCTCCGGTCAAGATAACGAGCCTGAAATCGAACGCCAAAGCTGACCGTAACAGTGTTCCCAGATTTCCAGGGTCTGCTACCTGATCACACACAAGGATATTACGATGGCGACCACTCAAAAGTTGTTGCAGACTCTTCTCAGGCAAAGGGAAATGGCCGACAATACCTTGAGGTGTTCGTGCCTCTGACAGTTTAGCTATAAACTTTGAGGGAATAGCCTCTATCTTGACACCAGTTTTGGCAAAATTGTCCAGTAATCTCTGTCCGCGAGTAGTCAATTTGGTCTTACTATAATACAAAGCCAACGGCATAACATCATGACGCAGAGCCTCTTCAAGCAAACGAACACCATCCGCGAGATACTGCATCTGCCTACGTCGCCCCTTGCGAGTCAACAAACTGGTTAAATTTTTTAATTCCGCCTGAGTAAATGACACTATTACATTTCCATTCGTATGTTTTATTACTACAATGTTCGAGATAAGGGATATAATAGGCAAGTGAAAACTCTTTCGACAATCATTCTTCTGGTTTGCTTGATTGCAGTTCCTTCTGTTTCGACTGCCCAATCTATTACTATAGGCGGTTTTGAGGGGCTGAATCCTGATGATTCTCTTCCTGAGTATTCAATCTTACTCGCTATCTCAGGAGGTGGTGCCCGAGGTATAGCCGATATCGGAATACTGAAAGCTTTTCAAGAGAAGGGAATCCGAGTCCGTGCGATTGCGGGTACTTCCATGGGAGGAATTATAGGAGGACTTTTTGCCGCGGGCTATACACCTGCTCAATTGACCGCACTCGTTAAACAGATCGACTTTGCTGATATATTCAGTAATAGACCGTCACGCTCAACTATGTTTCAAACCCAACGGAGAAATCGTGGGCAGGACATTCTATCCCTGCGATTTGACGGTCTAAAACCGCAAATTCCCCAAGGACTAACGTCGGCACAAAAACTTACCTCACTTCTCACTCTCCTGACCTCCAAGGCGACATACCAATCATCAAGCAACTTTCTAAAACTCCCTATTCCTTTCAGAACTGTTTCGACTGAGGTAGTTACAGGACAAACTATCGTCCTGGATTCAGGTTCATTAGCTGATGCGATGCGGGCAACGATCTCCTTTCCTCTTGCTTTCACTGGTTTAGAAGTAAACGGATTTCTTTTGATGGATGGCGGTATGGTTGTCCCGATTCCTGTTGAACTAGTCAGGGAAATGTCGGATTCTGTTGATTTCGTAGTGGCAATTAATACAACCTCACCACTCGTCCCCAAAGATCGCCTTATCACACCAGTCGACATCGCATCACAAGTGACCTCTATAATGACAGCAGATAAACTGCAATCATCACTGAAGAACGCAGATATCGTAATCACCCCTGTCAATGATGAGATTCTCGCTGGTGACTTTGAAATGCGCGACTCCCTCTTGCAACTCGGGTATGTAGCTGGCCTAAAAACGGCAGATTCTATCATTACACTCCATCAGCAAAAAACAGAAGAGCAACCGTTCTTGATCGATAGCATACTTCTCGACAGCTCATTGAAAAGACAGAAACCTATTTTTGAGAAGGCGTTTTATGATGCTCCCTTCACAAAAAGCACACTAACTGCAAAACTAAAAGAACTCACTCGAACGTTAGACCTCTTTGAACTAACTGCTCAACTCTCACCACTGGTAATTGCTTCTGAAGAAACAGTTGCAAACCTTTCCCTCACTGGGATAGAATCAATAGCAACCGATAGTGTTGGTGTCTCATTTATTGGCAATCATGTCATTACTGATAAAGAATTATATCGCCTGTTTCATACTGAAAAAACCAGATTAAACTATCGGACACTTCAGCAATTCGTCAATCGAATCCGTCAGTATTATCTGAGTCGTGGGTATGATCATTTTGGTATAAGAAAAATCAACTTTGACAACACAACACATAATTTAACCATTTTCATCGATGAAGCGATCATCCAAAATATTGAAATTGCAGGAGTCCGTCGTACTCGCCCGTGGTATATTAAAGCACAATTTCCACTAAAAAAAGGCGAACCGTATTCATCAAGACTCGCTTCACAAGGAATTGACAACATATACGGAACTGACCTCTTCAAAAGAGTTACTGTCGACATCGTACCGTCAGTAAAAGGTGCAACTGTCAAGATTCGCGTTGAAGAAAAATCATACCATCAGATGCGCTTTGGCATGCATTGGGATGATGAGTACGACAACGAAGAATTCCTCGAATTACTCGATGATAACATCGCCGGCATTGGCTTAGAAGGTCGTATTCATGCCCAGCATGGGCCTGATCGTCAATACTATTATGCCAGTTTGAATGCTGACCGTATTTTCGCAACATACTTGACAGGACAGATACGCACTTTCCACAGACAGATAGACCGACATCTGTATAACGAAAATGATTCACTCTATGATATCCGTGATGAAACTCGTACAGGGTTCGATTTCAAACTCGGACAACAGATATCTCGACTCGGAACAGTTTCTGCGGGGATGATTATTGAACACGTTGACTATCACCACCTCAATAGTGACAGCAAAGACAGCTTCAAACTGCACACATTACGTATCGAGTCTCGGGTGGAAAACTTTGATCGATACCCCTTCCCAAATTCGGGAAAACAACATCTCATTGAAGTCCATACATCAGGTGAATATATTGGAAGCGATGTCAACTTTACCCGTTTTCTCACTTCAATCGAGGCATACTTCCCTCTGACCGATAAGATCAACTACCATCCCAAATTAGCAGTTGGTGTATCACGCTCAGACCTTCCTCCCACAGAACAATTCTATCTCGGCGGTCTGCACTCATTTTCGGGTTTACATACTTATCAACTCAGAGGCGACAAACTCTTCCATCTGTCGCAAGAACTCAGATTCAAGTTGCCACTTTGGTTTTATCTAACAGGTCGTTACGATTTTGGAGATATCTTTGGAAGAACTGATGAAATCAAATTCTCTGCACTCCGCCACGGGTTCGGGTTATATTTAGCTCTTGACAGCCCGGCTGGACCACTTGAATTTGGCTATGGAATAACGACGAACAATCATGACAGATGGTATCTATCGTTAGGTTTTGAATTCTAAACAATATGTGGAGAAAAGAGGAAAACTATGAAACGATTAACACTACTGCTTATCATCTTAGCTGTAACTATAGGATGCAACAAACAAACCGAACAACATACTACTACAAATAAAGACCTGACAATCCTGACACAAGCATCAGAAAAAATAATCAACACGTTTCAACGTTCACTAAAAGGGGAATTAATGACTGCAATGAAAGCGGGGGGAGCAACAAACGCAATAACAGTATGTCAGCAAAAAGCATCTGAGATTGCCAGTACGCAATCAACAAACGTATATTCAATTCGGCGAGTAGCTCTTAAGAATCGTAACACAAACAATAAAGCATCCCAAAAAGAAGCAGAAATACTCGAACGCTTTGCTAAAGATCCAAAAATGGGAAGTTTTACCGTCTCTGATTTCAGCAAAGACAGCTCATCAGTCTATCAGTATTATAAACCGATCAAAACAGGAAAATTCTGTCTCAAATGCCATGGGCCGGTCGAATCGCTTGATGATGATGTAAAGTCAGTATTGACAGAAGCGTACCCGAATGATAACGCAACTGGGCATACAGTCGGAGACCTTCGCGGAATGTTTGTAGTCGATATCAAATGGCCGGAAGCAAGAGAAGTAGTTACAGCATTACTTGCAGACAGTATATAAAAACAAATTCGTTTTATTGAGAACGTTGGTCAGCAAGAGGAGTCGGCAATAACAATTAGAAGAGATACGATCCGCTCACTCGATATGTAGCATCAAAATCTCCCTGATGAAGATAGGCTAAGTCGATCACAAAACGGTTCACCCTTACTCCTCCGCCAATAGTAAATCTTCCAATATCTGAACCTATACGTCCAAAGGCGATATCTCTATATCCTAGCTCAAAACCGAAGTGACTGTCTAATGATAAAGCTCCCGACCAATACTGTGCTGTTTGCTTCAAAGACTCAAACCGAATGTCACCTGAAACTAAGAATCTCCCAGTAAACTCATTGTATGCATACGTTAGTGACAGTCCAGGTTTGACAGTTGGATAAATTGATTCCGTATTTCCGCCTGTTCCAAATGTCTCACCGGAATACCGAATAAATCCTGTCGTTGCATCGGTTATCATCAACCCAATATCAAAACTGTTGGAGACATGATACAATAACCCGAAGTCAAGAGTCAGCCCTTTTCCGCTTTCAGTACCAATGTCACGGTAAATTAGTTTTGCAGTGAGTCCAAAATCCAAATTTGTACTGATATTACCTGCGATTGATCCCGCTAACAGATAGTCGCCATGAGATTCTTCACGAACGACATAAGGCCGATTATATTCATTCAACGCTGTTATTTTTATTCCTCCTCCACCGAGATAGTAAAGATAGAAACCATACGCTGACACCACATTTCTTGAAGAAGGACGAGCGTCAATATAGCTGATGTAGTCATGGTTGAGAAGAGAACCGAATGTCTCAGCATGCATAGCAGTAATCGACCTGCCATTTGAACGTACCATTCCTGCAGGATTCCAGTAGGCCACCGATCCATCAAACGGTCCTGCAATTACTGCCCCACCCAAAGCAAGTGACCGTGCACCAACCCCCAAAGCAAATGCATCACCTGCAAACTTTGCTGCCGATACAGTCAACGGAAACATACATAGGCATATTGCAATAACCCCGAAACATTTCAGTCTTGACCTGATGAAATACCAATCTGTATTGTATCTTTCCATATCAATGCACAATATAGCTATATAGCTCCTAAAAACCAACTCAACGATCAGCCAAAGCAAACCGTGTCGAATAGTACGAACAAATCAAAGCGTGATTTGGTTAAAAAAAGAAGCGGGAGCATCCTCCCGCTTCATCATACTATTCTTCTGTCAATACTCCTACTGAGGATCGGCAGATGCTTTTGAAGCCTTGCCCTTTGCAGCACAACAAGCTTTTTTCTCAGCATCAGTCTTGTTGGCACAAGATGCTTTTGAGTCAGCAGATCCCGCATTGGTCATTGCAACTGCAGGAACGATCTCAGCCTGAAATCCTTTGTCAGCAATAGCTTTTGTCAGCATATCACTTTTCGCAACAGTTTTGTCAACACAGACTACAGCTATTTCATCCTTATAGGATACTGTAGCCACTTTGATAACACCTTCAATATTTTTCAAAGCTGTCGTTACCGTATTTTCGCATGAACCACAGGTCATACCTTTGACAGAAATCATGTGCATTTCAAGCTTGTCGCCATACTTAGCTTTCATCTCAGCACACTCTTTTGGTGAACAATAGGCCGACGCCATGTCAGCATGGGCACCGCAAGCTGAACCCACTGCAGTCATCTTTGCTGATGCACTGGCGGAACAACCTGATTTAGTTGCTGATACCGAACTTCCATCCGCTTTCTTGCCACAGTTTGGACCCGCTTGGACCAAACCAAACGCAAGCGTCAAAACTGCCAGGGTTGAAATTGCCAAAACTTTCTTCATGTCTGAACTCCTTCTGGTTGTGAAAACTCTGCTATATCGTTATTTCGCTCTTAATCTACTTCATATTATATCAACGTCAACTGTAATTCTTGTTTCAAAAAATGAAAGCTCTGACGCTAAGCATGTCCTTATAACGTTTCTATTACACGAATCGTTTCAAAAATCATGCATAAATTTAGTCCAGATTAACTTTTTCTTTCATTAATCAGAATAAAGGGGAACAAATACTTGACATACCCGAATACATATCCGTATATGCGGATATATGAATACGACGTATATTGAATTACATGATGTTTTTAGTGCGATAGCAGAGAAAACCAGATTGAGAATTATTCTATTGCTGTCTGTTTCAGAATTATGTGTCTGCGACCTGACAACTGCCTTAAATCTTCCTCAATCAACAATTTCCCGTCATATGTCTCGCCTCAAACTGGCAGGTTTAGTGACCGATCGACGGACTGGGAAATGGGTACATTATTCCCTCAACCGAGGATCAGGAGGGTTCGCCGAAGGTTTATTCAATCTTATGGAGTTTGCAAAAGATCAAGAGCCTTACAAAAACGATCGTGAGAGACTGATTAAATACCAATCTACAGAGGACTGTTGCTCATAGTGCGTGCTTTATCCTCATTTGAAAAATATCTCTCTGTTTGGGTTTTCGGAGCAATACTGCTGGGTGTATCCTTAGGGCAACTCTTTCCAAACCTTCCGAAACTCCTCAATGCGTTATCATACGCTCATGTTTCAATCCCGATTGCAATTTGTCTTTTTTTCATGATGTTCCCAATCATGGTTAAAATCGACTTCTCACGAATCAGATCCGCAGCTCGCACTCCAAAACCTGTCGCATTGACACTCATTGTCAACTGGCTGATCAAGCCATTTACTATGTATGCAATCGCCTATCTTTTTCTTGGTATTATTTTTCGTGATATGATTAGCGGGACAGAGATACTTAACGGTAAACAAGTTGAACTCTACCGTTCGTACATATCGGGGTGTATTCTCTTAGGGATTGCTCCATGTACAGCAATGGTTCTCTTGTGGGGATACCTTGCAAATGGAAATGATGCGTTGACTTTAGTAATGGTAGCGATCAACTCATTGGTTATGCTTTTCCTGTATGCACCTTTGGGAGGACTGCTCCTTTCAATCAATATGATGCCAATCCCATATGTAACGATTATACTGTCAGTTCTGGTCTATGTCGGCCTGCCTTTACTCTTTGGCTATATGACTCGCAAGTCAATTCTCAAACGAAAAGGAATTGACTACTTCAACCAAACTTTCCTGCATCGTCTAACACCTGTTGCAACAATCGCTTTATTGACAACACTCGTTGTCCTCTTCGCCTTAAAAGGTGATGTGCTGATCGAGCGCCCTTATGATATTATTCTGATCGGTATACCGCTACTGATTCAAACTGTGTTGATATTCGCAATCGGCTACCTGTTGGCAAGGTTGTTCAAACTCAGCTACAAAGATGCCGCCCCAACGGCTCTTATTGGAGCTTCGAATCACTTTGAAGTTGCCATTGCAACAGCAGTCATCCTGTTGGGACTTGGTTCAGGTGCGGCCGTTGCAACGGTTGTAGGCGTATTGATTGAGGTTCCTGTTATGTTGATGTTGGTTCAGTATTGTAAAAAAACGACAAATTGGTTTTCAAAATGATAAAGGTTGTACATGTAGTTGAACAAAAATAACAGCATAGAGCCATTGCGAGCGAACAACGTGAGCGTGGCAATCTCCTTGATTATGCAAGAAAGATCGCCACGTCGCTCTTACAAAGTATTGGCCAAACAGCAAAAGTGAAAACATGAAAGACGAAGAATGAAAATACTTATTCTATGCACAGGCAACTCATGCCGGTCTCAAATGGCCGAAGGGTTCTTCCGCCATTATGGCAATGGCAAAGTTGACGCATTCTCAGCAGGAATAGCCCCGATCGGAGTCAATGAAATTGCAACCAAAGTGATGCTTGAAGCAGGTGTCGATATCTCAGGACAGACCTCAGACAACCTTAAAATCTATCTGAAAGACAGCTTCGACTATGTCATAACTGTCTGTGATAATGCAAAAGAAGCATGCCCTAACTTTTCTGGTGCTGAATATACATTACATTGGCCGTTTGATGATCCGTACTATGCCTCTGGAACAGAAGATGAAATCCTCTCAGAATTTCGTCGTGTTCGAGATGAGATTGGTCAACGGATCAAAACATGGCTTGAGCAACAGCGTAATTAAATACCAAAGCTAGTCTTTGAATAAATCGTCAAAACCGTGCTTTCGTTCATCTTTGCTATCAGATGCCTGAACGATCCCTCCAGGACCCTTAATAGCTTGACGCATCTGAAAGAAGTCGCAAAAATTCGATTTCTCTTTTTGTGGAATCGGGGCATCGATATTCTCCCGACATTGCGACCTTGCTGTTGGATCAAAATGCCGACATCCCCGACAACATCTCAGGTCAGCCATACAATTGTCACAACTGTCGTTTCGGGTAACCCGTATTTCAATCCCGGTCGGTTGTCCGCAACTCCAGCAAAGTAATCCTTTGGCCGCCATAAACACTCCTCTATAACTACTAAAGTCAGTTATCAGCTATCAGTTCCTGCTGCGAATCTCTTTGATCAATTCATCGGTATATTCAGTCGTTGAACATTTTCCGCCAAGGTCATGAGTCAGATGATGCCCCATCGCTAAGTTTACCACCATCGACTTCCATATTTTTTGTGCCGCTTCATGTTCTCCCAGATGTCTCAACATCAGTAGAGCTGAAAACAACAAAGCGGTCGGATTAGCTAGGTCCTTCCCAGCTATATCAGGAGCAGTACCATGAACCGCCTCAAAGACAGCATATTCCGTTCCAATATTGGCACCCGGCACAACACCAAGACCGCCGACCAATCCTGCCGCAAGATCTGAGACAATATCTCCAAAGAGATTACCGAGAAGAAGCATATCATATTGCGATGGGTCCATCACTAAGTGCATACAAAGCGCATCGACGATCTTATCTTCTGCCTCAATATCAGGATAATCTTTTGCAACCTCTTCAAAAGTTCGCAAAAACAGACCATCAGACATTTTCATAATATTCGCTTTATGAACAAGTGTGATCTTTTTGCGTCCATGCTCTCGTGCATATTCAAACGCCCACTTCGCAATCAAATGTGAGGCACGTTCTGTAACTACTTTGATTGCTTGCGCAACTCCGGGAGTCACAATATTCTCAATTCCCGAATAGAGATCTTCAGTATTCTCACGAACTATTACTAAATCAACTTTGTCATACCGACTGGGGACTCCCCCGATAGATTTTACGGGACGCAAATTGACATAAAGATCTAGCTTTTGTCGAAGTGTAACATTTGCAGACCTAAATCCCTTCCCAACTATTGTCGTAACAGGACCTTTTAGAGCTACTTTATTCCTACGAATCGACTCTAACAAACTATCAGGGACTGATTTCCCATACTCCTGAATCGCAGGAATTCCCGCTTCCTGCCTGTCCCACTCAATATCAACACCTGCGGCATCCATTACTCTTACAACCGCCTCGGTAATCTCCGGTCCAATACCATCGCCCGGAATCAACGTCACTTGATGTGCCAAACTTAACTCCTAAATAAATCTTGTTTATAGACTGAGTATATCGCTGTTTGCCTGTCCTGTCAACTAGTCGATATCACAGGAAAAACCCGTCCCACCAGTTGACAGACAGGTCGCACAGTAGTATCTATTACTGTCCATCGAATGTCACATCGCTGGTCCATATCCGGGGAGATGTATGGCATCGTACATGTAACAGCTATAAACACTTACTGTGTAGCTGTTTCAACTGTGAAACATAGTCGAGGGATTCAATTGTTGATCAGAGCTATCAGAGGCATATCTATCTCTGCTCGATTAATATGTGGAAATCGAAAGATATTGTATCATGGATGACAAACGCAAAGAGGTTGAAATCAAGCTGACTGCCCAAGTGAGCTGTGCGGGTTGAGCTTCCAAATTACCGCCAAAGTTTTTGGCTGAAACACTTACACATATCCCTCAATCGACTCATCCAAACCTATTGGTCGGGTTCAATCAGGCAGATGATGCCGGGGTGTATAAAATCAACGAGACTCAGGCATTGGTACAGACAGTTGATTTCTTCCCACCGATTGTTGATGACCCCTATCAATTTGGTCGAATTGCCGCGGCCAATGCCCTGTCTGATGTTTATGCGATGGGAGGTAAACCGCTAACCGCACTTAATATTGTCGCTTTCCCTTCGAATGATCTGCCCCCCTATATCCTTTCTGAAACCCTTCGTGGAGGAGGAGAAAAAGTCGCTGAAGCGGGAGCAGTTGTAGTCGGTGGACATTCGATAAAAGATAAAGAGATGAAATATGGAATCGCGGTCACTGGTATCGTTGACCCGAATAGAATAATTACTAACGGTGGAGCAAAAACAGGCGACATTTTGTACCTGACCAAGCCGTTGGGAACAGGCATTGTCACTACTGCAATAAAACGTAATGCTGTTGATCAAACGCTTATCACTCAAGTGACCGAACTAATGGCTGAACTGAACAAAACTGCCTCAGAAATTATGGTCAAATTCAATGTGAAAGCCGCAACTGATATTACAGGTTTTGGGTTACTTGGTCATATTTTTGAAATGGCCGATGCCTCAAATGTCACCATCAGACTTTTCGCCGATAAACTTCCATTGTTTCCTGAAGTGTTGCGACTAGCAGATGAAGGGATGATCCCAGGTGGTGCAAAATCGAACCGTGAGTATCTGACTGACAAGGTGACGATCGCTGATTCTGTCGATGAGAATATTGAACATGTAATGTATGATCCACAAACATCTGGCGGACTGCTTATTGCAGTTCCCAAAGAGAGGGCAGAGGAGTTTGAGCGAGAGCTTGCTAAGCAGGACGCTTTCGGTCGTAAAGTCGGCCAAATCGAAAAGAAAGCTGACCCTGCGATCATCGTCGAATAAGACTCAGGCAGATCAAAGCAACGACAGAAAAGTGATACTCTGGTATCTATTGACTGCTGTTGTTATTGTGGCAGGTTTTGTCTACTGGCAATCTGATCTTAGATCGGACCCTCCTATGTACTACTCTGGAATCGGACAATCACTCGCCACAGATCCTGCTCAATATATCTTTCACGCCCGCAACAAAATTGAGTTCGGACAGTTTGACCCGTTCTCCT
Source organism: Candidatus Zixiibacteriota bacterium (assembly GCA_024277795.1). Lineage (GTDB taxonomy): Bacteria > Zixibacteria > MSB-5A5 > GN15 > FEB-12 > JAJRUL01. The sequence goes on along the minus strand of JAJRUL010000246.1, from coordinate 7,418 downwards.
ATGGTCGCTGGACGGTCTATCAGCATTCATTTGTCTCACTTGTTGGTTATATCTGGTTCTCGATCGCCGGTATATCTCTTGAGCAGTCAGCAATGGTCGGAGTTCTCTTGTCGTTTGGCTCTCTCCTGCTTCTCCTTTTCGGAGTTCGTCGGCACCATCGTCCGTGGGTTTTGCCCGCATTGAGTTTGTGTTACCTGATAAATGTCACCCTCTTCACCTACGGACAGCTCTCATATTTAGAGAACGGTCTCATCTTCATCGGTTCTGCCATATTTGCCGTTTATAGTCGATGGGGGAATAAAACATGGGGGGTGATCGTCTGTGGAATGCTCGCAAGTTCTGCTATGCTGACAGGAAAATTATTCGGTGTCCTCTTCCTCCCTGCTCTGCTCATGGCTGACTTGACGGGTAACTCTGCAAACAAAATGAAGCGGGCAATAGTTACTATCATTTCTTTCTCGGTCGCTTCAATCATTTTGATGCTTACACTTTATGGCACAGATATATCTTCGGCAATTGGATATCTGACCGAGCAATCATATTCACTGCGTGGTTTTCCTGAAGGGTTAACAGGTATACTGCCATTCTTTGAACACCTTATATCGTACGGTTTTGCTAATCACCTTTTCTACCTCAATCCTGATCTGCTTATCATGTTTGCCCTGTCGACCACACTCCTTATCCAATACCGACCCCAAATAGCATCCCTGTCACCATCGGTTCGATTTTCGTTCTTCTGGATAAGTTTCTTTTTTCTCGGCCTGATGCCACTAAATTACTCTCCTCTGCGTTATGCAATCACTTTGATCCCCGCTATTCTTATTTTTGGATTGACCGTATTCGACAACATGACCAAAAGCACAATACAACGACTGGAAAAACCTAAAAAATGGCAGTTTGTTACTCTTTCGCTCGTCTTCTGGTTTGTACTCTTTCACAGCATAGGCAACATCTTTTTCCTGCAAACTATGCCTCGCCCGATCACTCTGTTGACCTGGTCAACTCTGCCTGTGGCAATCGGCATCGCATGGTTTGCATCAAAACTTCTGATTAAGCAGACAAATAAAACTGCTCATCGTAGTTGGATGGTCGCTCTTGTCGCTGTATTAGTCGTACCTGCTATTTCAAATCCAATATGGTTAAACGAACATCATCATGCCGAACAGAATTACAACATTGCCGAAGCAAATGCCGACTTGTCAGCCATTCTCAATGAAGGTGCTGTTGTATCAGGACCTTATGGACCGATCCTTACTATTGACACGAAAATTGCCTCATTCATTCATCTTTTTCAGGTCGCTCAAGTAGATAAAACTCTTTTTGATCGAAACCCGATTACTCATATTGCTGTTGATATATCCAATATCAAAGAAGCAGTCAAAAACTATCCTAAGCTTGGCGAAATCAAACCTGTTACAAAATACTGGATTCGCGATGTAGAAGTAGGAATCTTCCGAGTTGCAGGATTTTTTAATAATTTACAGGCTAATCAATATAAACCTAGTCGGTTCGAACAAGCCATAACATTTTATAATAACGGAGAAATCGACTCTGCTCTAGTAGCCACCACAGATGTATATAGTACTCATCCCGAATCAAAATCTGCTGGCTTACTTCTTTCGGAGTTGTATCTTCGAAAAAAAGAATATCAAAATGTACATTCTCTCTTAGTCACCTTGGCTAATCGTTTTCCGACTGATTTCAATATTCAACTGCAGTGTGGTCGTTTTCTCCAGATTCTTTCGTACAAACAAAAAAATCAAACCCTATTAGCTCATGCTCAGACGTATTACGCCAATGCCGTCAAAGTGAATCGTTATAAGGCAGGGTATGCGATGCAAATGTGGAGCCAAACAGCAAATCAAGCCAGACAAGGGTCAATGCAAAGACAGGTAGATATCGACAGCGGTAGTTAATTCGATATAACAGTCTGTATTGATTAACATCAGATACACAAACAAAACAAACAGGCGAGTTCATTCTCAAACTCGCCTTTTCAGTATATAATCTTCTCTTACAACTACAAATTTGATGCAACAAAATCCCAATTTATCATCCCCCGAAATGTCTCAAGATATTTCGGGCGTGCATTGCGGTAATCAATATAGTAGGCATGCTCCCAAACATCACAAGTAAGCAAAGGTTTGGCACCATCAGTTAGTGGATTCCCCGCATTAGATGTGTTGACGATCTTCAACGATCCATCAGCAGACTTCACCAGCCAAGTCCAGCCCGATCCAAAGTTCCCCGCGGCTGAAACAATAAACTTTTCTTTGAAACTTTCAATCGAATCAAAAGCTGACTCTATTTTCGACTTCAACTCCCCTTGAGGCCCATCACTTGAGCCTGGTGCAATACAATTCCAATAGAACGTATGGTTATACACCTGAGCGGCATTGTTGAAAATAGCTCCATCAGCTTTTGTAATAATCTCCTCAAGAGAAGCATTCTCAAATGCTGTCCCAACAATAAGTTTGTTGAGATTTGTGACATACGCTTGATGGTGCTTCCCATAATGAAACTCGAGTGTTTCGGCTGAAATCTTCGGTGCAAGTGCATCTTGTGCGAATGGTAATGACGGCAATTCGTGTGACATCTTTATCTCCCGGTAAATTAAGTTGTCTGTTTTAACATAGCGTTCAAACGATACAGGGCTGAATCCACAGAGTCAATCAGAAATAATTCAACAACAAGTCGAGTGTGACAGAAAGTTTGCCATAAAATATTATGTTATTTAGTCTATGATTACATTTTTTTATGGAACTATCTGCTATATATAGACGTTACCATTAATACAACGTTGCACTTGAGTACTGTTTGTAGATAGTTTGAAGAAAGCTCTTATACGGGATGGAGTGATATGGATATCAACTTAATCTACTCAAAAAAAGATCCAAAGCAGGCAGAAACGAGGGATTTTGTCTACCAGTACATCGAAGATCGTGGCATTCTTGCACATATCATCGAAACAGATGAGCCTGTAGATTCTCCCAAGCTGATTATCAATGGACTGCAGTATACCAATCAATGCGACCGTACAAAATCTGCTCAATCAACTGCATATCCTTCAAAATCAGATGTGGCAGAGTTGATTGAACAACAAATCTGGTGTGTCTAACTTCCTTCTGTAGACCTATTCGCTCCTAACGAGTCTTCTCCGCAAGAAAGTCAACTATTTCTGCCACTTTCATCCGCTTCTGTTCCATTGTATCCCGATCACGTACTGTCATAGTCTCATCCTCAAGCGTTTGGCCGTCAACAGTAATACAGAACGGACACCCCGCCTCATCCATACGAGCATACCGTTTTCCAACTGCGCCTGAAAGGTCATAAAATACTTTGAATGATTTGCTGAGTTCCTGATAAACCTTTTCAGCAAACTCTGGCATTCCATCTTTTTTGACTAACGGGAACACAGCCGCTTTGATCGGAGCTACTTTAGGTGATAGACGCAAGAAAACACGTTTTTCACCCTTGATTTCAACCTCATCATAAGCATCGACAAGTAATGTAAGAATTGTCCTGTCACAACCCGCTGATGTCTCAATAATGTACGGAATAAACTTCTCTTTATATCGATCATCCTGATATTTCAGATTTTTCCCCGTTGCTTCCATATGACGACTCAGGTCAAAATCGGTTCTATTATGCACACCTTCAAGTTCCTGCCACCCGAACGGATATTCATATTCGATATCATAGGCCGCTTTTGCATAATGTGCTAACTCATCGGGACCATGTTCATGCCAGCGAAGTTTATCCATATTGACACCCAGACTCGAATAGAATGCCCAACGCTGTTCACGCCAGTACTCAAACCATTGTTCATCTTCATCAGGATGAACAAAAAACTGCATCTCCATCTGTTCAAATTCGCGGGTCCTGAATGTGAAATTACCGGGAGTTATCTCATTACGAAACGCCTTACCGATCTGTGCAATACCAAACGGTATCTTTTGACGAGACGAATTCTTAACATTGAGAAAATTCACATAGATCCCCTGAGCAGTTTCAGGACGCATATAAATAATATTCGCAGTATCCTCAACAGGCCCCATAAATGTTTTGAACATAAGATTGAACTGCTTGACCTCTGTCAACTCACCATCACATTCTATCGGATTTTTCGACGGTTTCTCAGGACAACGACATTGCTCAAGTTGGTCAGCACGGAACCGTGCTTTACACTTTTTGCAATCAACCATAGGATCATTGAATTCAGCAACATGTCCCGAAGTATGCCACACCTGCGGGTGCATCAATATAGCCGCATCCAGACCTTCAATATCGTCACGTCGATGGGTCATCGTATCCCACCAGACAGATTTCAAATTTCTCTTCAGTTCAGAACCTAGCGGACCGTAGTCCCAGCATGAGGTCAATCCGCCATATATTTCACTGGAAGGGAAAATGTATCCGCGACGCTTACAGAGTGAAACGAGCTTTTCCATACGATCATCTTTTGGTTTTTTCACGGCCATTGTATTGCTTTGTCCTTTATTGCGATGAATTACTATTTTTCAGTTTTTCGAGGAAATCTAAAGACTTCAACTCAGCTTTAATTCCTGTTTGGTAACTAACAAACTTCAGCATCATCTCAAGCAGATTCGTCACCTCACGATACCCTATCGGCAGGCCGATTGCTTCCTGAAGCGTCAGACACTGCAAAGCCACGAGCAATTTGTGGCTTTCTTGAGAAGTCGGAATATAATACTCTCCAGCAGTTTGGCAAGAGGAGCAGACAACTCCACCCCTTTCAGGACTAAACTCGATAGCTGATTCAGTGATGCCTGTATAAGATCGTCCGCACCCGACACATATTTCAAGACTCGGTTCATATCCTAATAATGTTAATAGTCGAGAGAAATATGAAAGGAAGAGTACAGGCAATACCTGCTTATTACTTTTTTCTGTTAGTGAGAGAAATTGTATAGTCTGCTGATAGAGAGAAGCTTGTGCTTCTTTCTCAGTGAGTAAAGAAAAAAGGATTTCGACTGCTGCCGACGCATACGCCAACCTCCCCAATGACCCATCCCCTTCAAAAGAGAACGCCTCTATCAACAAACAATCGGAAATATAACCCGTTGAATCCTTTTCAGAGCTATAATAGGTAATTTCAAGCTTAGCAAATGGGACCAAACGACCTCGTTTGCTTTTAACCTGCCTCCCCCCCTTATCAACCAGAGACAGCTTGCCTTGATCTCTTGTAAAGAAATGAACAGTCCGCGATGACTCAGACCAGTTAAATGCCTTTAATACTATTGCTTCAGTTGTTTTGAGAGCCATATAAACTTAACGACCGCGATAACGATATATCGTCTCATCAGGACGCACCATCCGATAACGAGTTCGAGCAATATACTCTATATATGAATCATCAGATACAAGCAGACGACGGATACGTGCGGCATCAATCACTTCTGCACGAAGGTTATTGTTCGCGTCAACCAGCGCACGACGCTCCATTTCAAGTCGGATAATCCTCGGAATGCTATACGTTCCACTCATAAGAGAATATAGAAAGAAGACACCGATTATACCGAACGCATAAGCGAGAATCTTTCTTCGTAGCTTCTGGTCTGTACTCGCAAGACGGCTCCTGAAGTTGTCCGCCAAAGAGTGTAGGAAAGGTTTTTTCTGTCTAATTCGTCGGGGCATAATTGATAATAAGAATCCAACTATCTACAGAGCAACTGAAAACTTTTATTTCTCAATCATTCACCCGTTTTTCTCATGAAAAAATGCCATCGACCAATCCAGAATTGGTGTAGACCTATCAGTCGATTAGTATTATATTCAAACTATCAGAATAAATATGAAAGGACATCAATGATTTCCATTATGTTGAGAAGGCAAATTATCACCTACTCAATCTCACTGATATTGTTTGCCATACTCAGTACAATTGTACCTATCAATACTGCTGTTGCTCAGCTCACTGATAGTGATATTAAGAATTTGCAAAAACAAGCAGTTGAAGAAGGATGGACATTTACGGTTGGACAAAACTCTGCAACTCAATATCCTTTGGAACAAATAACGGGTCTTCTTGAACCGGAAAACTGGAGAGAGAATGTTAAGTTTGATCCGATGAAAAGTCCTCGCCATATCCCTCAATTTTGGGATTGGCGCGAAATAACTGGCCTACCACCGATTCGAAACCAAGGGGGATGTGGCAGTTGTTGGGCGTTTGCAACTGTAGGACCGCTTGAATGTGCAATTCACATTCAAGATGGCATAACTGTCGATCTTTCAGAACAGTATCTCGTCAGTTGTAATGTCCATTCATGGGGATGTGATGGAGGATGGTTTGCCTACGATTATTTTTGGTGGTTGGGTGGAAACGGAAATCCCGGTGCTGTGCTTGAAGAAAATTTCCCGTATGTAGCCGCTGATGTCCCTTGCGGTGAACCATATAATCATGAATACGTCATCGATGGGTGGGCATATATAGGTGACCAATCATCAATTGCAAGTACTGCGGCAATGAAACAAGCAATCATGCAATATGGCCCAATCTCGGTAGCAATCTCCGCCAATAGTGCCATGCAGTCGTACCGAGGAGGTATCTTTAATGGTTGCACGGGTGGTGATATCAACCATGCAGTACTCATTGTCGGGTGGGATGATACACTCGCATCAGGTTGTTGGATCATGAGAAACTCATGGGGGGCGGGTTGGGGTGACAACGGGTATATGTACATTCGTTACGGATGTCAGCAGATCGGCTATGCGGCATGCTATGTTGACTACCGTGGAGGAGTATCTTTTGAAGCTGATACAACCTTCGGTTGGGCCCCCTACGATGTCAACTTTACTGCCACTTCAGGTCAGGATTCTATCGACTCATGGTGTTGGACTTTTGGTGATGGAGACAGCTCACTCTCAGCATCCCCAACCCACACATTTGACTCCCCTGGAATGTTTTCCGTCAAAGTTCAGATCGACTGTAACGGCACCCTCTTTTCTCGTGAACGAACAAATTACATCATAGCATTGGCTGACTCTATTATTGCCCCTGCTCTTAACGGCGAACGCAACACTACGATCGAAATGTCTGTCTATGCACGTAATTCAGCCCCTATCCGTTTCATCGAACTGCCTATCGAATACAGCGGATCACTTGATTTAACTCTCGATTCTTTCTCGACAGCAGGAACACGTACAGAAGCATTTGAGCAAATTTCAGTCGTGCATTACAGCCCGGGACTAAAACAAACGACACTAAAACTGATCGCCTCACCATCTGATCCTCTTGCAGTACTCTCCCCCGGTACAGGTGAGATTATTAAACTCTATTTTTCAATAGCTCAAAATGCAACATTTGGAGCATCAACACTCATCAACTTAGGCGGTTATGGAACCCATCAACCGATCTTTACCTACGGCCAAGGTTCATACGAACCTATCATCAACTC
>JAJRUL010000245.1 GCA_024277795.1 Candidatus Zixiibacteriota bacterium | reverse complement strand
TCCCCTTACGTATTGCGGGAGCACGAAAGTTTCCAGTCGGTCCGAGCACCATCTTTTTCATTTGTTCTGTGTCGTATTCTTTTCTCAGATCAAACTTCACAATCTTCTTACCACGAGCAACATAGAGGATATGTACATCTTTCAACAGTGAGCCAATCTCATCAGCTTGAAACTTCACTTTCTTCGCTGAATCCATACTCTTGTGTTCTACATTCATTTTCGCAAGAAACTCCTGCGCTTTCACACAGCTTGTTCAACCGGGACGGTGGTAGTACCAATCAGTTTTCATCAATTCTTCTCTTTCATGTTTAGAGCGTACATAAGTACATCATTCAGGTTTTTATATTCGAAAAGAAATCCGCTTTCGTCAAGTCGTTTTGGCAAAACACGGGTCGATGAAAGCAACATTTCCTGAGCCATCTCACCCGGTAATAGGTTAAGCAACCAAGCAGGTTGAGTAATGAATGCTGATCGTTTAAGAACTGAAGCAAGCTCTATGGTGAACTTACGATTCGTCACTGGGTGCGCCCCAACCAGATTTATTGCTCCTCTGAGATTCTCATTCACTATGATATGCTCAAATGCTCTGACTATATCAGGAAGTGCAATCCAACTCATATATTGTAGACCATCCCCCATATGACCACCCAATCCAAGTTTGAATAGTGGCAACATCCGCCCCAGAAATCCACCACGATGTGATAGTACCAAACCGATACGAGCAGTCACAACACGAGTATGGTCTGATTGGGTGATATACGCTTCCTTTTCCCAATCTTTACACAAATGTGCCAAGAACCCCTCACCCTCAGATGACCTCTCATCGAGCAATTCATCGCCACGATCACCATAGATTCCAACCGCTGAAGCGACAATAAACAATCGAGGTTTGCTTGATGCTCGCTTTATTATCCTTGCGATATGCCTAGTCGATTGGATTCTGCTTTCATACAGCGTTTGTTTGTATGATTTCGTCCAAAGTGATCCTGTGATCGGTGCACCAGCTAAGTGAATTATGACATCAGCACAATCGAAACGCTCCTGATCAATCTTCTCTTCAGCAAGTTCAGACGTATATGAATAATATATTGTATCTGCATGATTGACTGAAGGATCACGTACTAACCGTATGACATTGTTATCATGCGACCGAAGGTGAGCAACTAACGCCGACCCGATCAATCCGCTCGCACCTGAAATCAGAATTGTTCTTGACATAGTTTTCTCTCGCAGTCGGGAACCTCGTTCTCCCTGACTCCTTGTTTCATTTATTATAGAAACATACATTTGTCGAAACCGACAAGCAAGGCTCCAAACTGCTTAACTGATCACAATACATAGTATCAATATCGCACGGCATAAACCTTTGTCATAAAAGAGAATAGACTAAATATATCCAGTTTTATCCCTGTCACCAGTAAAGCAGTTGCGCCAACTCTCTATACCCGCTATTTTGTCAATCTATTTCAGCAGAGCAATGAACAACCCACGTATTACTCTGTTGAATGATTGATTGAAACATATAGGAGATTATCATGAGTGGTGCAATAGGTATTAGAGGATATGATTTTATTGAATTTTACGTTGGTTCGGCAAAAATGACGGCCTTTTGGTTCGCCAAGTCACTCGGTATGGATTTTACTGGATATGCTGGTCCTGAAACAGGTGTGCGTGACCGTGTATCATATTACATGACCAAACACCGACTGAAATTCGTTATCACCTCACCAATCAGCCCGAACTGTTTTGATGTTTCCGGGTTTACACAAAAGCATGGTGACGGTATCAAACGATGGGCTGTTGAAGTAGACAGTGTTGAAGAAGCGTTCAAGTATGCAACTGAGCATGGTGCAGTCATGGTACGTCGGCCTGAAAAGCTTGAAAACCATCACGGCTATGTCGAAGAAGCAGCTATTAGGCTATACGATGACACGGAGTTAATCTATGTTAACCGTGATAACTACAAACATATTTTCAGGCCTGATTTCTGCGAGCCAATTCAAAAGATTGCTGTATCCTGCGAAGAGACCGGTTTACGGGCTGTCGATCACATAGTAGGAAATGTCCGTGAAAATGAAATGAACCTATGGGCTGACTACTTCAATTCAACCATGGGTTTTGAAACATTCATAGATTTTGGACCGGGAGATATCGGCACAAAATATTCAGCATTACTTTCGAAAGTAGTACGAACGAGCGACAGCAGAATCCGTAACCCGATCAATGAACCGCACGAAGGGATCAAGAAATCGCAAATTCAGGAATTTATTGAAGAATACTACGGTTCAGGTGTTCAGCATGTTGCCCTTCGCACTAACGACATTGTCCAAACAATCAGCGCATTGAGAAAAAACGGTATCGAATTCCTAACAATTCCAGATACTTATTATGATGCGCTTAGGGATCGAAAAGATTTGAGAATACAAGAGAGTATCGATGATCTCCAGAAACATGGCATCCTCTGTGACAGTGAGAGTAACGGCTACTTGTTGCAACTTTTCACCAAACCGATCGGTGATCGCCCCACTTTTTTCTTTGAGATTATCCAACGATGTGGCGGTGCTGAAGGATTCGGTAAAGGGAATTTCCAAGCTCTTTTTGAATCGATTGAGCTGGATCAAAAACTGAGAGGAAACCTCGACCCTGACCCTGCAGAATTGATGCCCCCATGCTAAAGAGCAAGTTGAAAGGCCACCACGGATAGTTGTGATAGGTCTTACAAAGTCACTTTATCGAGTTTGTGTAAGCTGTCGCTATTGTCTGGAAAGAAAGCACAGACGAATATGATTGATCGAAAGGAATTGAATAATGCCATTTTATCATAAAGTCGGAGATATCCCGAAACTAAAACACACAACGTTTTACAAACAGGATGGCAAGTCGCTCTATCGTGAGGAGCTCGTATCAAGCAAAGGATTTTCTGGTATATATTCAAATAAATACAGCCACTATATGCCAACATCTGTAAGAAAAGTTACGGAAATCAATTTGCACAAAAATGTCGATTGGCATGATGCACCTCATCTGTATTATCATTTCTTTACCGACAAACTACCTGCTGGTGGAGACTTTATTCAAGCACGCCATGTCGTTCTTGAAAATGCGCATTGCACTCTGGCCACAGCAAAAGTTACTGAAAACTCAGAACTATTTTACCGCAATTCACTCTCTGCAGAATACATCTTTGTCCATCATGGATCAGGTGAGTTGCTCAGCGACTATGGACGGATTCCTTTTTCTGAGGGCGACCAACTAATCATCCCTCGCACAACAACATATCAACTGAAATTTGACAACTTCGATAACAATAAATTACTGATAATCGAATCCGATACTGCTTTTGAGATTCCAAAACATTTTAGAAATGAATACGGACAGATGGAAGAACATGCTCCCTACTGTGAACGTGATTTCCGCCCACCAGAATATATGGAACCGAATATGACCAAAGCTGACTTTACTGTTATTGTGAAAGCAGGACAACGCTACTTTGAACATATCGTTCCTCATCATCCGTTCGGGGTTGTCGGATGGGATGGATACCTCTATCCGTATGCGTTCAACATTCACAATTATCACCCAAAAGTAGGACGAATCCACCTCCCCCCCCCGGTTCATCTTGCCTTTACGACTGGCTCGTTTATAATTTGTAACTTTGTTCCACGACCGTACGATTTCCATAAGGACTCTATTCCCGCGCCATACTTCCACTCAAACATTGACTCAGATGAAGTTCTTTATTATGTCAAAGGAGACTTTATGTCTCGGAAGGGAATCCAAGAAGGCTCAATAACATTACACCCCGGAGGAATGCCTCATGGCCCTCAACCAGGAAGAACTGAAGATTCTGTAGGTGCAAAAGAGACAAATGAATGGGCAGTAATGATCGACACCTTTGGCCCGTTGAAACCAACAACAAATGTACGAGACACACTCGACAAAGATTATCCTCAATCATGGTTAGAAGAATAAATGGCTGATAAAATGATACGCATTCCGCAACGAATACAAGATGTCAGACCATATAAAGCAGGTAAACCAATAAGTGAACTTGCACGCGAACAGAAGCTGGACAGAATAATCAAGCTCGCATCAAATGAGAACCCTCTTGGGCCATCGCCAAAAGCACTCGAAGCGATACGGGCTCAAACGGCTAACATCAATCGATATGTCGACCCTGCTGCCGCAGAATTGGTTGAGACAATTGCTGATAAGTATTCTATCCAGCCTGAACATATTGTATGTGGTCACGGAACTGACTCATTATTGGCTGACATTATCGTAGCATTCTCAGAACCGAATGAAGAACTGCTAACCTGCCTAGGTACGTTTATAGGCATATATGTCAGTACCAATAAACAAGGGAGAAAACTAAAAACAATCCCTCTCAACAACTATGCATTTGATCTTAAGAAACTCCTCAAAGCAGTCACTGATCAGACACGAATCATCTATTTGGCAAATCCGAACAACCCGACAGGGTCGATGTTTACATCATCGGAATTCGAATCATTCATGGAGCAAGTGCCTGATGATGTGCTCGTTCTGCTTGATGAAGCATACGAAGCATATGCTCTCAATGAACCTGGCTACCCTGTCGGTGTAGACTATTGGTATGATAACCTCCTCGTGACCCGTACTCTTTCTAAGGCATACGGTCTCGGTGGACTACGTATCGGCTATACAGTCGGACCACGTTATTTGATCGATGCACTCAAAAAGATGCGTCTTCCATTTGAACCTCACGCATTAGCACAAGTTGCAGCTATTGCCGCTTTGTCTGATGATGAATTTCTGGTTCGTACTGCTGAAGAAAACCGCAACTCTTTGCTGAAGATGAAGACAAAGTTTGATGAATTGGGAATCAAGCAGGTAAAAACCTCAGCAAATTTCATAATGATACTAATGCCATCCGAAGAGTTTGCTGGTTGCTTCTATGAAAACTGCCTGAAGAGAGGTTTGATAGTCCGACATGTCAAACCATTTGGTATTCCAAATGGAATTAGGATAAACTCAGGGACAGAAGATGAAACAACGATCGCACTTGAAATCATAGAACAGGTCTATGGTGAAATGATAGGGCAAAAACGTTACCAACAAAGTACATGATAGTAAGGACAATCTGATGAAACTTGTAACATATAGAACCAATACTAACCAAAATAGACTTGGATTAATCTGCAACAATTCGATCTTTGACATGCAACAATCAGGCAAAGAGATCGGGTTGGAGCTTCCCGCTACAATGATGGAACTTCTCAATGGCGGGCAGGCTCTCATGGATAACGCACACAAGGTCAACCGAGCAATTTGCGAAGGCAAAGGATCGGCTGTTGATAACGAGCCGTCACTTCTGGCACCCGTCACCAACCCTCCCTCATGCAGGGATGCCTATGCTTTTAGGCAACATGTCGCCACCGCGCGTCGTAACAGAGGAGTCGAAATGATTCCTGAATTTGACCAATATCCAATCTTCTACTTCACAAACCATAATGCAATCTTTGGCGAGGGTGACATTGTCGTTGAAAAAGACCACCTCCAGAAACTTGACTTCGAACTCGAAGGTGCAATTGTTATCGGACGCAAAGGAAGAAATATCTCATCATCAGATGCCGACGCATATATCGCAGGGTATACGATTATGAATGATCTTTCTGCACGAGTATTGCAGATGGAAGAGATGAAACTAAATCTCGGCCCGGCAAAAGGAAAAGACTTTGCAACTGTCATAGGACCGTGGCTAGTCACTCCCGATGAATTGGAATCTCAACGAATTCAAACTGAATTCGGCAATCAGTATAACTTGAGAATGACAGCAAAACATAATGGACAGTTGATCTCAGACGGTAACCTGAAGGATATGAATTGGACGTTTGCAGAAATAATTGAACGTTGTTCCTATGGAGTTGATCTTTACCCTGGCGATGTAATCGGATCTGGTACTGTCGGTACAGGTTGTTATCTTGAACTCAACGGAACTCGAACGCTGGAAGCCAAAGCAAAGGGGGAAGATTATGACCCAATATGGCTACACGATGGAGACAGTATCGAACTTGAAATAGAAGGGTTAGGAGTACTAACCAACAGAATAGTAGCCTCTAAAGAAGACAACTCAATTTTGGCTAAGAAAAAAACAACTGTTGCTGTAAATGGATAGTACGATGATTCATGTAGAGCCAAAACATATATCTGTTCTCGATATACAAAAATATCTTCTTGGCGGAGTAGGCCCCAGGCCGATAGCACTCGTCTCGACTTTGTCCGCTAATGGTCTTCCTAACCTCTCCCCTTTCTCTTTCTACAATGTGTTTGGGGCAAACCCTCCGACAATAGCTTTTTCTGCCGCTCGTCGTATCCGAGACAAAAGCACTAAAGACACATACAATAACCTTGTAGCGACCAAAGAATGTGTTGTGCAATCGGTTACTCACTCTATGGTACAACAAGTATCTCTCGCATCAACAGAGTACGACAGTAATACAGACGAGTTTATCAAAAGTGGTTTGACTAAGGAAAAATCAGATATTGTTAAACCGTTTCGGGTAAAGCAGTCACCCTTTCAAATGGAGTGTAAGTTAAAACAGATGATCCCCCTAGGGGATGACAAAGGTTCAGGTAATTTAGCAATTTGCGAAATCGTCAAGTTCCACATCGCTAAAGACCTCTTTGTCAATGAGCAGATCGACCCAAAAAGGATGGATCTGGTCGCTCGTCTAGGTGGCAACTGGTACTGCAGAGCAGATTCTCAGAGTCTATTCGAGATTGAAAAACCAATAGCCAATCATGGCATCGGCTATGATAACCTCCCTGATTTTATTCTAAATTCAGATATTCTCACCGCCAACAATCTTGCACAACTGGCGAATGTAGAAAAACTACCTGATAAAGAAGAAGCTATCGAAGCAATCAACAAACTATCACCTGTCGAAGCATCAGAAGAATCATTCTACCGCGCTTCAAGAAGCGATGATGATATGGCAATGCTTGTTTCAGCTGTGTCATTGTGTCGCAAACAGCATCCCCGGGCGACAGAGCTGTTGGAATGCTCGGCTAAACATCTTCTCAACAAAGGTAAAACAGAACTGGCTTGGCATGCTCTCCTGTTTGCCGACTCACTTGCCAATACTCTATGACTAAGCCTATCTGGACACCATCTCAAAACAGGATGATAGAATCAAACCTCTATCAGTATATGCAGAGAATGTCCAGACGATTTCAGAAACAATTCTCGAACTATGATGCCCTCTATCAATGGTCTATAGATTCAATCGATGATTTCTGGGAATCAATATGGGATGAAGCAGGTATCATCTCATCTGAAAAATATGTTTCCATACGACATGGAAACAACATGTTTGGAACAAAATGGTTCGAATCTGCACAACTCAATTTTGCTGAAAACCTCTTGAAGTATACTGATAGCCACACCGCTATTATCTCAAAATCGGAAAGTAGAACGACCTCAACTATTACCTATTCCGAACTGCATGAACAAGTTGCCCGCTGTGCAAAAGGACTAAAAACGTTGGGGGTCACAAAAAATGATCGGGTTGCCGCCTTTATACCAAACATTGTTGAGGCCGTCATTGCCATGCTTGCCGTAACAAGTATTGGAGCCATCTGGTCATCCTGCTCCCCCGACTTCGGACTACAAGGAGTTCTGGATCGTTTTAGCCAGATACAACCAAAAGTACTACTGACAGCTAACGGCTACACCTATAATGGAAAAACATTTGACTCGTTGGAACGAGTAGCAACTATCAAAGAACGCATACCATCAATTAAGACTGTTATCATTATCCCCCTAATCGAACAAACAATATCGACATCAATATCAGGCTCAACAGACTGGGATCAACTTCTTCACAACCAAGCGACAACTATTGATTTTGAACAACTCCCCTTCGATCACCCCGTCTATATCATGTACTCATCGGGTACAACAGGAATCCCAAAATGTATAGTTCATGGTGCAGGAGGGACACTACTTCAACACTATAAAGAGCATGTCTTACACACAGATATAAATAGATCTGATGTTGTAACTTACTTCACCACTTGTGGCTGGATGATGTGGAATTGGCTGATTAGCGTTCTACAGACAGGAGCAACGATGTATCTCTTTGATGGCTCCCCTTCATACCCGAATATCAACATACTCTGGAATGCGATCGAAACAAATCGGATAACGCACTTTGGAACTAGCCCGAAGTTCTTGTCATCATGTGAAAATACCAGTATAAAACCGTATGAAGAGGTTGATCTTTCATCTCTGAAAACAATACTCTCAACAGGAGCACCGTTGACCGACAATAACTTCGACTATGTATACAACAACATAAAACAAGATGTTCAACTCTCATCAATTTCAGGAGGGACTGATATTCTCTCATGCTTTATGCTTGGGTGCCCTCTTCTTCCAGTATACAAAGGAGAAATCCAATGTAGAGGGTTGGGGATGAAGGTCGAAGCCTACGACCCGCAAGGACAACCACTGCTTGAACAAGTCGGGGAACTTGTTTGCACAGCCCCGTTTCCGTCGATGCCAGTCTCATTTTATAATGATCCGGACAACCTGAAATACAAGAGTGCATATTTCGATCTCTATCAGGATATCTGGGCACATGGCGACTTTATCAAAATTACCAAACATGGCGGTATTGTCGTCTCAGGACGTTCTGATGCAACCCTCAATCCGGGGGGAGTTCGTATCGGAACTGCAGAGATCTATGCTCCCGTTGAAGAGATGGAAGAGATCAACGATAGTATTGTTGTGGCACAAAGATATAACAATGATGTGCGGATTCTACTATTTGTCCAACTACATGAGCAATATATCCTAACTGATGAACTCAGGCAGAAAATCAAGGCGCGAATACGTCAACGTCAAACTCCTCGACATGTTCCCGCTGTCATACTTGCTGTCAACTCTATACCGTATACGATCAGCGGAAAGAAAGTTGAAATTGCAGTAACTCGAACTATTCACGGTGAAACAGTTCCGAACAAAGACGCGCTGATGAATCCTGAGTCACTACAACAATATGAAAAACTGGCTATCGGTCTTACCGATCAAAAGTAAACTGAACAGGGCAGATAGAAGTTGCCCAGTTATAACTGATGTAATACATTATTACAGATATTTGATGGACAAATACTGTCCATACTTGTAAAAGGATACACATCCCTGTCGGGAGGAGATACCTGATGATGAGCGACAATCATAACGTGACAGATAACAAAACGACCTCTGATACTGATACCCCAAACGTATCTTTTGCCTATCTTGATAATCCGATCATCAACAACCTCCCAAACCACCTCAAACAGTTTATAATAAGTCAGAATTACTCGGGCTACACCGCTATTGATCATTCTGTTTGGCGCTATGTCATGCGACAGAATTTTCACTTCCTCAAAGATAATGCACATGAGTCATATGTCGAAGGTCTTAAAGCGACAGGTATTGATATTGAACGCATACCAAGTATTGAAGGGATGAATGAAATTCTCGGTCGGATCGGCTGGGCCGCAGTACCTGTCGACGGTTTCATTCCTCCAGCCGCCTTTATGGAATTTCAAGCTCATCATGTGCTGGTTATTGCGGCTGATATGAGACAGATAAATCATATTAGTTATACCCCTGCTCCTGATATTATTCATGAAGCGGCGGGACATGCACCGATTATTGCTGACAAAGATTACGCTGAGTACCTCAGAAAATTCGGTGAAATCGGATCAAAAGCGATGTCGTCTCGAAAAGATTTTGAATTGTATGAAGCGATCCGTCGACTTTCGATTCTAAAAGAGCGTCCTGATGCTTCCGATGAGGAAATTAAAATAGCTGAAAAAGAGGTCGAGGAAAAGCAGGATAATTTGGGCACACCGTCTGAAATGGCACTACTCAGTCGTCTACACTGGTGGACTGTTGAATACGGTTTGATCGGAACCCTTGACAATCCCAAAATCTACGGAGCAGGATTGCTTTCATCAATCGGAGAGTCAGCAAACTACTTAAATGATTCTGTTGAAAAACTCCCCTATAATCTCAAAACTGCTGAATACGCATTTGACATAACGACCCAGCAACCGCAACTCTTTGTGACTCCATCGTTTGAACATCTCTCAACAATTCTCGAAGAATTTGCAAAAGAAATGGCTTTTGTTAAAGGAGGTGCCGACTCCCTTGACAAAGCAATCGAATGCGAACGGGTGAGCACAATGCAATACAGTTCAGGACTACAGGTTTCAGGTATTATTGGAGAGTATATCAAAGATGATGACGGCAACCCAATATATGTCCGAACTACTAGCCCAACAGCTTTGGCCTCCAACAACAAAGAACTTGAAGGACATAGTAAGAAATACCATAGCGACGGCTTCTCATCACCTGTCGGACGATTTGATAAATCGACAAAACCACCCGAACTGCTTACCGATGATGAATTAACCGCTCTCGATATAATTGTTGGGCAAAAATGTGATCTCATCTTCAATAGTGGTGTGGAAGTTTCAGGACTATTACAAACTATCCTAAGAAATAACTCAGCTATCCAAATTATGACATTCACTGACTGCACGGTCACTCTGGGAAACCAAGTATTATTTGAACCTGAGTGGGGAACATACGACATGGCTGTCGGTGAAAAAATTATTTCTGTTTTCAGTGGTGCCGCTGACAAAGATGCCTTTGATCAGATAGCCTTAATCGGACGGGAGCGAACGATCAGAATCGAACAGGATTCCAAAACAAAAGGACTGATCAACCTACATCGACAAGTACGCGCTCAAAGAGAAGCTAAAACGACAAATGACTTACCTGATATTTGGATTCAACTACAGAAAATTCAACATGAGTCCGATTGGCTCTGTGCTTTAGAGATACTTGAAATGGTTTACAAAAGCGACACACACTCTGAGTTATCCAAAGAAGTGAAAAGTTACCTTAACAGCAAACTATCCAACAGTACCGATGAGATGAAAAAGCTTATCAATGATGGGCTAGCGTTGTTACAATAGCAATGCTATCTTATAAAGTACCCCAAATAGTCCCAAGCGATATTGTATCAACGAGAACATCCGAAGGACAAGAAAGAGCATACCGAACCGCATCAGCAACTTCATCGGCTGAAAGCATCTTTTTCCTGGGCCAATCCCCCTGTATGTCATTCCAAATGTCAGTAGCAGTAGCGGCGGGATAGATATTGATAACTCTAATCCCTCGATCTCGTGCTTCTTCTCGAAGAGATTGAGTAAACCCTTCTAAGGCAAATTTGCTCATACAATAACTGCTCCATCCGGGAAACCCATTCTTAGCCGCAATTGATGAGATATTAACTATTGCACTTCCTCTATCCATCTTGGGAAATAATTGCTGTGTAAGTAAAAAAGGAGCAGTAACATTGACTGCAAAAGTCTTGTGCCATTCTTCAAGTGTTATATCTTCAATCGGTTTTACTACAGCCATTCCTGCATTATTGATAAGAATATCAATCGGTTTGTCAGAAAATCTGCCCGCAAGTGCAAAAACATCACTGCTTTGGGACAGATCTGCCAATATGATCTCTCCGTCTGCTCGTCGCAAATTCACAATCTCAAGTGTCTGTTTCAAGGCAGACTCATCACGTCCTTGAAGAAAAAGGTAGTTGTCTACTTCTGATAACATTGAGGCAATCGCACGACCGATGCCTCTGCTTGCCCCTGTAATAAGTATTCGCTTCCCCATGAAATAATCCCGAATTTTCTATTTTTGTTTACGCAGAGTAAATCTATTGTTTGGGGTTTCCCATATTCTCAAGCGGTGTAAAGAGATCTGCATACTGTCATCAATTCGCTTACCTAAAATCTTGATCATATTCTCACTTGTGCTGGGAAAATCATCAAAATCATCTGTATCATTATTCAGATGGCAAAACTTCCATGGTCCTATCGCTCGATCTATCCCCTCAATGAACTGATCAAGAGGGAACAATGCCCCTGTTCGCTCATCAATGTCACCACCTACTGTCGCTTCAATTTTATACAAATGACCATGACCTGCCAGATTATTGCATTTCCCATAGAGCTTCAAGTTTTCTGCATCACTCAAGTACTGTGAGTGCAATCGATGTGCCGCCCTAAACTCGGAACGTACAGACATTGTACAACCAACTGTATCACCATATTCCACAAAAAACCAATTGTTTTCCCACAATTTGACTCGCACAACTGGGAGTCTCTCCTTCAACCACTCAAAGAGAACTCGTGCAAGACATTCTGTCGTCATTGGCATACCAGAAAGAATCTCCACATCATCATTCAAATATCGATGATCAAGCATCTGATATAATTCATCCAATACCGAGTGTACGGTCATATCATCGACTATCATCCCACACATACCATCTATCTCGCCACTGAGCGTCACCTTCAGTTTGTATCCGTGCCCGTGAGGAGACTCTGATGCAGAGATCCCGAACAACTGTTCATTCTCTTCTTGAGACAAGTTTGGTGAGCAGGTTCTTCTCGATGAGGAAAACTCAATGTAATAATGCCGTTCAATTTTACCTTTTTCATAAGCAGTCGCAGAGCTTTGTGAAAGATCAGACAAATGACAGGTCACAAGTGAGGCCGATGAATCGCCAAACAATAATGCTACTTCCTCAAAAAGTTGAGAGGCTAGTGCTTCAAGAGTAGGAATGGTCTTGTCAAAAGGAGGTGTGTTGATATTCAAGTACTTGTGATCATATCGCTGTTCAATCAGCTCACCTACTCTCTCTTTGATATCAGAAACATTGATAATCATACCCGTTGTTTTATCAATGGGACCTGAAAAAACAAACCAGACTTCAAAATTCCCACCAAACCCATGCTCTCCCCCAGCCATCCGACCAAACAATCTCTCGTTTTCTGCCGAAGTCAGAGCAGGGTTATAATACCGATATGATGCCGCAAACTCGAACCGTTTTGAAATAGTTAAATACATACCACCTTGACTTTAACGGATCAGACTGAAAAATTCTGCGCGAGTCGATGCATCTTCATGAAATTCCCCCAGTACACACGATGTAGTCATAACCGAATTTTGTTTTTCAACTCCGCGTGCCATCATACAGAGATGCTGAGCTTCAATGACGACTGCTGTTCCCAGAGCTGTTGTATATTTTTGAATTGTTTCAGCTATCTGACGGGTAAGCATTTCCTGAATCTGAAGCCGACGGGCAAAAACATCAACAATCCGTGCAACTTTTGAAAGACCGAGAACTTTCTTATTCGGAATATACGCAACATGGCATTTCCCGAAAAATGGCAACAAGTGGTGCTCACAAAGAGAATAGAGTTCAATATTTTTAACTAAGACCATTTCCTGCGAACTTGTATCAAAAAGTGCACCGTTGATCAATTTCTCTATATCTTCGTTATACCCCTTTGTTAAAAACTGAAAAGCCTTTGCGGCACGCTCGGGAGTTTTCTTCAAACCCTGCCTATTCACGTCCTCCCCTATTGATTCAAGAAGCTGACGATATAACTCATGCATCTCCATCTATATCCTCCGAAACAACTATCTAGATAACTGTAAGAAGGGCGGAACAATCATGTCCCGCCCACACAATACGTACGTGATCAAAACATTATCTTGTTTGTAAAAGTTCATCCTGCGGAATTGAATCTGCTTGTATACCCTTCATTGCCATCCCCAAACCACGGGATGCCTCGGCTACTTTCATAGGATCTTTACAATGAGTCGTAGCTGTCACAATAGCTTCCGCCCGCTTTACCGGGTTGTCTGCTTTGAAAATACCTGATCCGACAAAGACAGCTTCCGCACCGAGTTCCATACAAAGAGCAGCATCCGCAGGAGTCGCAACTCCGCCTGCCGCAAAATTAGGAACTGGCAATTTACCAAGTTTCGCAACAATCTTAACCAAAGAGAGCGGAACTCGATATTCTTTTGCTACACTATACAATTCATCTTCACGCATAACGGTCAATGCTCTCATAGCACTGTTTATTTCGCGTAAATGTCGTACAGCATGAGAGACATCACCTGTCCCCGCTTCACCCTTTGTCCGAATCATGGCCGCTCCTTCAGAGATACGTCTCAATGCTTCTCCCAAGTTACGGCATCCACACACAAAAGGAACTTTGTAATTCCACTTGTCTACATGATGGGCATGATCAGCAGGTGTCAAAACTTCTGATTCATCGATAAAATCTATTTCAAGAGATTCTAGAACTCGTGCTTCTGTAATGTGACCGATTCGACATTTAGCCATCACGGGAATCGTCACTATCTTTTTAATCCCTTCGATAACATCAAGGTCAGCCATCCTCGCAACCCCGCCTTCGGCACGTATATCAGATGGCACTCGCTCAAGAGCCATCACAGCGACAGCACCTGAGCCCTCAGCAATCTTAGCCTGCTCTGGTGTAGTGACATCCATAATGACACCACCCTTCAACATCTCAGCCAATCCAATTTTCACCTTATGGTTTTTATCATCGAAGTTCATATGATACGCCTTCCTTATCGTCCAATCGTTCTACTGTGAGCTATTGTCTTATTTTCAGACTGCATACTTTATACACTCTGATTTAACTATGATAGGATATTAAGAAAAAAGGGGCTTGCGAACAAGCCCCAAAGCTCAAACATCAAAGCTAATGAAATGCTCTAATGTGACAAATCGGTCAAGAAAGATATTTACTTGGCACGAGATTTCTTACGATATTTCCCAAAATGCTGTTTTTCAAGTGCTTTCTTGAAAGCAATTTCCTGTACTTCCCAAAAACCACGCATTTGACAACCATCATATTTCTCACAAGAACATCCCTTTGTCTCTGTACATAAATTAAGATGAATAGGTCCGTCGATAGCTTCAATGACATTGAGGAACGAAATATCCTTTGGTTGGTGTGCAAGACGGTAACCGCCTGTCACTCCCTGATAAGAAACCAGAATACCGCTACGGGTCAGGTCTTTTAAGATTTTGGCCAGGAATTCACGCGGAATTGCCTCTGCTTCAGATACTGAGTTAATCGAACCAAGTTTGCCTGTTGGAAGATTCGAAATGTGTCGCACGGCCCGGAGTGCATAATCAGATTTTCTTGAAAGTCTCATTGTCCTCTCTTTCCACTGTGGTGAAAACTTCTACTCAATTTCTATCTTAGGTTCTGATTATCAGAAACTATTTATATATATACAAATAAAGACACATAATGTCCATAACATAATTGATAAATGGTTAACTTTTTCCTCTTTTACTCAAAATCGCCTTCTTTAACCATATACAATACAAATACCCTCATGCAACATATCTCAAAATACTTTCCAATAGTGAGGAACAAAAAAATATCAAGATCGTTCTCACAAGGAGAGGAAATCTACGTACTACGTAGAAAGAGAAAAGCAAAATAATGAAGGATGACAATATCATGACAGAACAAATGGAAAATACCAAAAGTATTACAATAACTCCGTCTGCAGTAGTAGAAGTAAAACGCCTTATGGCACTTGAAAAAGAGACACCTTCATACTTGCGCATTGGCGTCGAAGCAGGCGGATGCTCAGGAATGTCATATTCTCTCTCATTTGAAGATCAATCTACAGCAGATGATATCAATTTTGAATTTGAGAACCTGAAAGTAATAGTAGACGCTAAAGCCTTGCCTTACCTGGCGGGCACAGTCCTTGACTACAAAACAGGATTGGTCGGTGGAGGTTTCTCATTCAATAA
This sequence comes from Candidatus Zixiibacteriota bacterium, assembly GCA_024277795.1. Classification (GTDB taxonomy): domain Bacteria; phylum Zixibacteria; class MSB-5A5; order GN15; family FEB-12; genus JAJRUL01. The sequence goes on along the minus strand of JAJRUL010000245.1, from coordinate 5,329 downwards.
TCCATCGGCAAAACGCTCCTGCAGTTGTGGATCCTCTTTTACCTGTTAAATCATGGCTCTCACCATTATTGACCCGCAAGAGATTCTCGAAGGAAAGCCGTTTACTGAAGATTTCTTCCTGTCCGCAATAGATAACTATGACTGGGACAAGTTTGATACGAAGAATGTTCTGGTTCGAGGTTGTGGCAGTATAGTAATCCCCCCGTGGGCTTTCATGATCATAACCGCTAGACTGACTCAGGTGGCTAAATCAGTCCGCTACGGAAATGAGCACGACAATATTATCGTCTATCGATCTCCACGAAATACTTGATCCCGACGACAAAATTACGTACAATATCGCCTTATTTTGGTCTAAAAAGGAGAACTCTACGATATGCCAAAAGTACGTTTTCTTCCACTTGATGTAGAGGTGGAAGTCGCTGAAGGAACATCGATACTCGATGTCGCTTTAGAGAATGACATTCGAATCGATCACAACTGCGGTGGCAACTGCGCTTGCTCTACCTGTCATGTTGTGATAGAGGAAGGGTATGGCAGTCTTAACGAAGTGACTGAGGATGAAGAAGATATGCTCGATGAAGCTGATGATCTCAGCGAAACTTCCCGTTTGGCCTGTCAGGCCAAAGTAACAACTGATCTAATAGTTACAATACCTGAAAAACTGTCTATTTGGGATGAAGAAGAAGACGACGTATTCTAGTTACATTGTTGAAGAAGGACTGTCTTCAAAACTTTGAGGCCCCGAAAATATTCGGGGTCTTTTTTATTCCCCTCACCACAAAATGACTTCAACCAACTCTCGTGAAAGACTAAACCTACCCCTCATATTAACCGATAATCTATTGAGACATACTGTTTTCCATAGAGGTACTAATGCCCGTCCTGAATCAACAAGCTGGATATTCATTATTCGAACTTATTGTGGCACTTGTCATTGTAGCGATATTAGCAACTGCCACATTAAGGACTCTTCAGGATGCAGGAGATATTTCAAGATTTGAAGAAACCCGCAACGAAATGGATAACCTCGCTTGGGCAATTGCAGGACAGAAAGAATTGACAACAGGTGGCAATCGTACCGATTTCGGATACATTGGAGATGTCGGCGCACTTCCACCAAACCTAACTGCATTAGTACAGAACCCGGGAGCTTATGCAACATGGAAGGGACCATACTTACAAGATAAGTTCTATTCGTCGACTAGTGCATCAGCATCAGAATATGCGTATGATGCCTGGGGAAAACCATACATCTACAACAACACGTCAATAGTATCCACAGGAAGCGGATCAAATCTGACTAGAGAGATAGCACAATCGGTAAATGATCTCCTGTACAATTCTGTAAGGATTTCTGTCACCTCAAACGGAACCCTTCCCCCCGGGGCTATCTATAAAGACTCAGTGTCTGTTGTACTCACCTACCCTAACGGATTAGGTGCGACAACTTCCGTAACAAAAAAACCTTTGGCCGATGGATCGGTTGTCTTCGATTCAATACCGATAGGGGTCCATGACCTCAGAATTATCTATCTCCCAAATAGTGATACAGTTCTTCGAAAGGTCCCTGTAAATCAGGGACAAACGACCTACCTTGACGGTCAATATATTTCATCTCTTGAAAACGTATTATTCAGACAAATTCCTGACATGCGACGTAATGCACAAATTGATAAGGTTTTGGCATGATGCAAAATCGTCACTTAAATATGCATGGATTCAGCTTAATTGAATTAACCATTGCTATTGTAATTATAGGTATTTTGATCACACTCTCTATGCAATCTATGGATGTTGCGATATCCAATGCTCGACAAACAGGTACTGAACGTGAAATGGAAATGCTTGCAGAAGCTATTACAGGTAACCCGTCTCTTACAACGGAAGGAATACGGTCAGATTTTGGATACTTTGGAGACATAGGTGCTTTCCCCCCAAACTTAGATGCTTTGAAATCAAACCCAGGTTCATATTCAACATGGAATGGCCCATATATTCATGATCAGTTCACAGAAGATGCTAATGGCTTCAAACTCGATGAATGGGGCAAAGCATACTCATACACGGGTGGGGTAACAATTACGTCTAACGGTGGACCGACAACGATCACCAAAAAAATAGCAGATGCTACATCTGATTATCTAAACAACACCCTTAACGGTAATATCGTTGATCAGGATAATAACGTACCTGGGGCAAAATACTTCGATTCCGTCTTACTCGTCATGACCATCCCTGATGGTACTGGCGGGGTTACAACAGCTTCAACATTTCCTGATTCAGCGGGTGCTTTTACACTAACCTCTCTCCCAGCAGGCACACATCCGCTTGATATCATCTTTGTCCCGAATGTAGATACTATTCACAGATTTGTAACGATTCTTCCCCGACATAGAAGCAGTAAGACATACGCTTTTACATCTTCCTATTTTGATACGAGTAGTGGAGGAGTCACAGGTAGCGGATCTATTGTCTATGTCAATGGCACCGCATCAGTATCAGGGAGTGATTGCAATAAAATAAAATTCAAAATTACCAATACATCTGGAGGACCTATTACACTTACAGGCATGACTCCGAGTTGGCCTTCACCGACTGCCTTCTATGAAGAGATCAAATATAATAATGAGAAGATATTCAAACAGGAAAACCCTCTAGCAAGCAATGGAAGTCTGGCAACCTTTACAGCTCCTCAGACAATCAATGCGGGTGAAACCGTGACACTACGAATAGATGATTTTGAGGCGTTAAGCTCTGGTGGAGCGGATGTCAATATGACCAATGTCAATATCACCGTTACTTTTTCCGACGGTTCTGTGATCACTTTTAACTCGGGTTCATGCTGATTTGGATAAGCAAGAATGATGAATATTTCAAAATTAAAGAATAACAACGGGATTACTCTAATAGAAATTATAGTCACGGTTGTCATTGCAGGTATCTTATCTGCAATAGCAATCGGTTCTTTGGGAAAACTCTCCGAAACCAGTAGAGTTGAAGAAACCAAAGCTGAACTAATACGGCTCGAAACGGCTATTATCGGAAATCCACAACTTGAAAACAATGGTACGAGGACTGACTTCGGTTATGTCGGAGATGTGGGAGCAATGCCAGCCAATCTTGATGCACTAGTGAGCAACCCCGGTGGATATGCAACCTGGAAAGGTCCGTATATCGAATCCCGTTTTACAGAAACTCCCAATGACTTCAAAGAGGATGCGTGGGGAGTACCCTATACGTATTCAGGAAACAGTATTGTGTCAACTGGCTCAGGTAGTGATATCGTAAGAAAATTCGGTACTTCCGTAACTGATTTTACTTCTAACGCAATAAGTGGTTTACTAACGGATGTTGATGGCAATCCCCCGACTAATCTTGCAGATTCAATTACAGTCCTGCTGACATATCCGAACGGGTTAGGCGGAACCACTACTGTTTCAACTACCGTCAATAGAGGGGGACAGTTCTCTTTCAGTTCGATCCCAATCGGAAATCATACAATCAGTATCATCTACCAACCGACACATGATACCCTAACAAGATACGTCACAACCTTACCCTCAGCAAATTCTTATGGAACCTATGCGTTTACCTATGATTATTTTGGCTCATCGGCAGAGTTCACCACCAATGGTTTTGAAATCCTTCGCCCGACCGGTGATGGTTCAAACGATGGTCTTGAAGATGAACACTGCGGTGACAACTGGGAGTGTGTGGATGAAGCGATTGCTGATGACAACGCAACGTACGTAGAAGGTAAAAACGGAAAATGGAAAATGGACTTATATAAAACTGCAAACCACACTGCAACGGGTACTATTGACTCAATCGAAGTCTCCATTCGAACTATGGGAAGCACAACAGGAATGATCGCCCGCACTGCACTCAGAACTAACGGTGTAACATATGTCGGTAGCGACATTGCCGTCACAAGTATTTATACCAATTACTCCACAGCTTACCTTAACAATCCACAGACTGGTGTTGCATGGACTTGGACAGAAATTGACAATATCGAAATAGGTGTTGAGATGTACAACAAGGCAAGATGTACACAAGTTTGGCTCGAAGTATACTACACATACTAAATTATGAATCAGATACGCAACGAAAGAGCATTCACACTTATTGAGCTGGCAATCGTCATTGTCATCATCGGTATACTCACAACTGTCGCCGTGCGTGAAATGTCAGGTTCAATTGAAGATGCAAAATACGAACATACGAAAACAGAGCTTGACCATCTCGCAGAAGCGATTGTTGGAAACCCCTCCACGTGGCGTAACGGAACTCGATCTAACTTTGGCTATGTCGGTGATATTGGGGCACTACCACCAAATTTGACTGCTCTTGCAACAAACCCTGGCGGATATACGACATGGAACGGTCCATATATCCAGTCTGGGACAGGCGGAACAGATTACAATACAGATGCGTGGAATGTCCCATATACATTTAACGGTACAAGTATTGTTTCTACTGGTTCAGGGACGAATATAAGCAAAACTATTGCGACAAGCACAAACGACCTCCTGGCCAATTCAGTCGATGGATACATCGTTGATGCAAACAGCCAACCCCCTGGAATAATATATCGTGACTCAGTAGTTATACGAATCATCTATCCAAACGGAACAGGGGGTACAACGTCGCAATCGATGACCCCTAACATATCAGGTCTGTTCTCATTCTCAAACATCCCTATCGGGAATCATACCTTGCAGGCTATTCATCTGCAAACGAGCGACACAATGAGTTATATGGTCTCAGTGCTCCCGCGACAAACTGCCCATATCGAAATAATTTTCCCCGCAGATCTCTGGTAAACTACTCTGCAATGTGCCGAATCTGCAAATTGATCCCTCTCTTTTTCAACTGCTGAATAAAAATAGAGGGATTGACAACTTTTTCTTGAGGAAGACAACCACGTTTTTCGATCTGCCCAGAACCCGCCATCGATGCTATTATCGCCGCAGGAAAAGATGTCATTCGCATCATCGAAGTTAAACCCGCAGAGTTCTCCTGACGGTCTACAATCTCATAAACAACTGTACTTTCCTTCCCTTCTCTCTTCCCCTCCAAAGTAACTCGTACTAACGTCAGGTCAAGCTCACCAAAACTGAGATTGCGGTCCAATAGTGCTTTGAAAAACGCCCTCGGCTCAACACGTACCTGACCAACCTGAATTTCCTTGCGAGAAGCAAGCCCAAGCTCAAGCATAGGACGAAAGAGGGCACAATGCCCGGGATATCGAATTGTCTTGTAATCAAGGAAATCAACTTTTCCACTATATGTATCAGGCAAAGTTGATGTCCCACCTGACGTA
>JAJRUL010000244.1 GCA_024277795.1 Candidatus Zixiibacteriota bacterium | reverse complement strand
AGATAAACGTAGAGGATTTTATCGTGGCTAATCCAGCTGTTGACGAAATCGTTGAGAAAATCTCCGAGTTGAGTGCTATGGACTTGGCTGACCTGTCCAAAGCTATTCAGGATAAGTTTGGTGTTCAGGCGGCGGCTCCAGTTGCTGTTGCTGTTGGTGGTGGTGGTGCTGCAGAAGTAGCTGAAGAGCAGACTGAGTTTGATGTTGTTTTGAACTCACCTGGTGACAAAAAGATTCAGGTAATTAAGGTTGTGCGTCAGCTCACCAATCTTGGCTTAAAAGAGGCCAAAGAGCTAGTTGAATCTGCACCTTGTAAGATCAAAGAAGGTCTTTCTAAGGAAGATGCTGATAAAGCTAAAGAGCAGATCGAAGAAGTCGGCGGAATCGTCGAAGTTAAATAGTATTTTTTTGCGATGGTCGGGAACAGATTCTGTTTCCGACCGTTGTCTTAGCTAACCTAGCAACTTCGGTGCCATTGCACCGATTTGCGGTACGTGAAGTGATTGGTAAGCTCCTGCTCAATGATATAAGTCGGGAGATGAATGGAATATATGGCGAAATCACCGCTACCGTTTGTAGACATTGTAATTCAGATTTCCCCGGACGTGTGTTCGTCTCAGGGGTTTTTCCGTTTCTAACTGGAGGGTAGTGCTTTGGCTCGATCAGGTATGATCACGCGTAGAAGCTACGGAAGTTTCCAAGATGCGACTCAGATGCCGAATCTCCTTGAGGTTCAATTGCAGTCATATCTTGAATTTTTACAGCCTGATGTTGCTCCAAACAAGAGAGCGAATCAAGGGCTTCAACAGATTTTTAATGATATATTTCCGATTACGGATATTCATGAGAATTACTCGTTGGAATATGTCAGTTATCATCTTGGACCATCTCGTTATACGATTGAAGAGTGTCGTGCGAGAAATATGACACATGCCGCCCCATTGAAAGTGACAATGAGGTTGATTGCGCGTCAGGGTGAAGGGGATGAAAAAGAAGTTAAGGATATTATTGAACAGGATGTTTACCTTGGTGAGCTTCCCCGTGTAACGAAGTGGGGGACGTTCATTATCAACGGTGCCGAGCGAGTCGTTGTGAGTCAATTGCATCGTAGTCCCGGTGTGTTCTTTGGTACTGATGTTCATCCGAATGGGAAGCAACTCTACTCTGCTCGCATTATTCCTTATAGGGGGTCATGGGTTGAGTTTAGTACTGATATTAATGAGATCATGTACGTGTACATCGATTCGAGACGTAAGATGCCCGCAACAACCCTCCTGCGTGCACTTGGCTATTCGACCGATGAGGACTTGATCAATCTGTTTTACAAGACAACTAAGAAAACGTTGAAGGGGAAAGATCCTGAATCATTTTCGGACTCGTTTCTCGGTGAGACGATTGTAGATACTGATACCGGAGAGGTTCTTTTCTCTGCCGGTGAATTGTTGACTGAAGATGTTGTTACGAAATTGCTTGAGAATGGACACCGCTCTGTCAAGACTATCGAAAAAGAAGTTAACAAGCGTGAAGTTTTTGTTATTCTCAATACAATAAGAAAAGATACGACAAAGTCTCGTGAAGAGGCTCTTATCAAGATATATTCATTGATTCGTCCTGGTGAACCGCCGACTGTTGAGATGGCGGAATCATTGTTTGAGAAGTATTTGTTTAATCCAAAACGTTATGATCTGGGGGAGGTTGGTCGTTATATGATTAACCAGCGTATGCATTTGGATATTCCTCTTGATCATACTACGCTTGATCCTAAAGATTTCATCTCAATCGTGACTTATCTTGTCGGTCTGGTCAATGATGAGGGTTTTACCGATGATATTGATCATCTTGGTAATCGTCGTGCCCGAACAGTTGGCGAATTAATGGCCAATCTTTTCTCTGTTGGTTTGTCGCGAGTTGCTCGAACAATTCGTGAGCGTTTATCATTAAAGGATCAAGAGAACGTAACCCCACAATTGCTCGTAAATGCACGTACTGTTTCAACTGTTATTGAGACGTTTTTTGGTTCATCTCAGTTGTCGCAGTTTATGGATCAAACGAATCCGCTTTCAGAATTGACCCACAAGCGTCGCCTTTCTGCGCTTTGTCCGGGTGGTCTGACCAGAGAGCGTGCAGGTTTTGAAGTGCGTGATGTTCATCATACGCACTATGGGCGAATGTGTCCGATTGAAACTCCTGAAGGGCCAAATATTGGTCTGATTACATCTCTTGCGACTTTTGCCCGCATAAACCGGTATGGGTTCCTCGAAACTCCATACCGAAAAGTTGTCAATGGCAAGCTCACTGATCAGATTGATTATCTTTCTGCTGATGAAGAGGATCGCTATTATATTGCACAATGTACAGAGCCAGTTGACAGTAAAGGGAAGTTTGAAAACGATTTAGTGTTAGTACGTCGTCGTTCTGACTATCCTCATGTTCCTGCGAAAGATGTTCAGTATATGGATGTGTCGCCAAGGCAAATCGTGTCGGTAGCGGCCTCATTGATTCCATTCCTTGAGCATGATGATGCGAACCGTGCTTTGATGGGCTCCAATATGCAACGCCAAGCACTCCCACTTCTAAAGACAGAAGCACCTGTGGTTGGTACGGGTATGGAAAAGAAGGTTGCCGAAGATGCGGGAGCAGTTATCAAGGCGACAAGGGGAGGGGAGGTTGTTGCTGTTGATGCTGAGCGGATAGTGATACGTCCTCAGGTTCGTAAGTCAGCAGGTCGCTTGGGTTATGTTGAAGATGATGTTTATGTTATGACCAAGTTTCGTAGGTCTAATCAGGATACGTGCATCAGCTTT
>JAJRUL010000019.1 GCA_024277795.1 Candidatus Zixiibacteriota bacterium | reverse complement strand
GAGTTGAAGTCGCTACACACAAATTCACAGAGCACACTTCTTGATGCACTTTCAGTTTATTCTCTGAATGATCAGGCATCCAATATCAAAAGCCATTGGATTACAAACATTGTTGAGGCCGATATTGCAGTCAGTCAGCTTAACGTTCTTGCCCAGAGGTCGGATATCGAGATGATCTATTTGGCCCCAGAGATACGTCTTGTTGAACCTGATCGCACTAATTCTGCTCCCCCCCTCTCAACAGGAGTGGAGAGCAATCTCAGTTATATCAATGCTGATCAAGCATGGGCGAGCGGATATACGGGCACAGGAAGAATAATCTGTTCATTTGATACTGGAGTTGACGGTATCCATCCCGCATTGATATCAAACTGGAAAGGGCATGATGGCGACTCTGCGGCAGCATGGTTTGATCCGAAAGATCACTTGAGTTTTCCGCATTATTTAACAGGTAGTTCGATCGACCATGGTACTCATGTAATGGGGACCATGATCGGCCATGATGATGCAACAGGAGATACAATAGGTGTGGCTCCTGGAGCAGAATGGATATCTGCGGCAGTTATCGATATTGCAGGTGTTTCGATTCTTGATGCTTTCGAATGGGCGGCTGACCCTGATGGAGATCCGAACTCAATTGATGATGTTCCTGATGTGATAAACCACAGTTGGGGAATCCCAAATGCAGGATGTGTCGATGTGTTTTACTCTGCAATTGATAACCTTGAAGCATTGGGAATAGTTAATATCTTTGCTGCAGGAAATGAAGGTCCTGCATCACAATCGATACGCAATCCGTCAAATCGTGCCTTAGATTCGCTTGATTGTTTTGCGGTTGGGAATATTGCTATCACGACTAATCCACCGACTGTTTCAGGATCATCTTCACGAGGTCCGTCTGACTGTAACGGTGCAATCAAACCGAATGTTACTGCCCCCGGAACAAATATCCGTTCATCAGTTCTCTATGGTGCTTATGCGAGCAAGTCAGGAACGTCGATGGCTACTCCTCATGTTTCAGGACTGGTTGCATTGTTGCGTCAGAAAAATCCGAATGCTACGGTTGATCAGATTAAGCAGGCGATATTGACTAGTACGAACAAATATGGGATGGCTTTACCTGATAACGATTATGGTTGGGGGGTAATTGATTGTATGGCCGCACTCAACGCATTATCTTCTGCTAACAGTTCTCCGAACATTCGAATCTATTCTTACAATCATCTTCCGATCAATCCGGGTGATACTGTTTCGGGTCTGGTTGTACTTGAAAATATCGGTGCTTCGGCTGGTATAGTCTCAGCTTCGATCACTAGTAGTGATCCATCACTTACAATTCTAAACGGAAACGCCACTTTTGGCCTGCTTGGGAATGGTGATACACTTTCAAGTGTTCAACCGATAGTTGCGATTGTTTCTGATACGGTTACTGATGGTCGAGTGATCTCACTCGATTTTCATATTACGAGTAGTAACGGCTATCAGGTAACGAGAAAACTACATTTTCTTATCGTCCCAAGAAACGAGCGGATGATGGCCAATCATGATATAAACAGGATCAGATTTACTCTGACCAACTTTGGCACATTCGGACTCGGTGGAAACTCATTCTTTCCAGCCGGTGGACTCGGTTTTTTGGTCGATGCCTCTACGAACAACGAGATGTTTGAGGCGGGCATTATGGTTGGTCGAAACAGTACTTCAATTTCAGATGGGATACGGAACGCATCGGGTGAACCTGATGGAGACTTTGCGATTTCGCCAGGAGGTAATCTCCAATTGATACAACCAGGATTGATAGCGGATCAAGAGACGTTTTCTATCTATGACGACAGTCGAAGTGAGAATCCGCAGGGGATTAGGCTGACTCAACATACGTATGCATATTCAACTACTTCCAGTGATGACTTCATCATCGTGCGGTATATCATGGAAAACAGAAACCCGTTCTATGTCAGTTCAATACATTTGTCACTCTATACAGACTGGGACGCTGTAAATTTTGTAGCAAATGCGGGTGGATGGTCATCTGCTGATTCATTGCTTTGGACAGCATATAATGACGGTTCATCGCTCTCATCGTATAGGGGGACAAGTATCATCGATGGCCCTATCGCTTCGGCCCATACTGCTGATGCCTCGATCACGTACTACAGACCGGGAGATGGTCTGACGGAAACAGAAAAATGGCAGATCATGACTTCAGGATTTACAACAGCCAATGACTGGAGCAATGCACGAAAAGATTTGCTTCAAGCAATTACCGCAGGACCATTCAATATGGAGGCAGGGCAGATAGATACGGTAGCTTTTGTCATTGTAATTGGTGATACATACGCTGATGCGGTACAAGCTGTGCAACAGGCACAATTTATATATAACACTCAAATTGTTCAATGTTGTCAAGTACGAGGTAATCTTGATTCAGATTTGCTAGGCGATGTCAACGCCGCTGATGTCACCTATCTTATTAATTATCTTTTCAAGCAAGGTCCGCCACCTGCCTGTTTTGAAGAAGGAAATACTGACAACGACCCTGATGGGAAGATAAATGTGGCAGATCTTACTGCTTTGATTCGCACTGTCTGGTTAGGTGGTCCTGTGCTTGCGCCGTGCAATTGAACAGACACTTGGGCTATGTATCTTGATTCGTATTGTCTCTATCTATCATAGATAGAGATCTAAAACCAAACTGTCTTTGAATCTCATCAGCTTCATGTTTCCATCTTGTTATTATGATTATATCGTCACGATTGATGTTATGTAGTGGAAAATCCCCTTTTGATCTATATTCCTGCTCAGTGCGCCAGTCAGTTGTTCTTCCATTGCTTTGATAGTACCATAGCTTGTTGTTATCAATATACTTTTTGTCAGAGAGATCATAGTATGATACTTCTACGACACCCAAGACAGAGGCAATTTCTTTTCTAATACCAATCCCATACGGCTCAAACGACATCTCGCCATAGCGTGAGCGCCATTTCATAAGTGAGAGAGCTTCAGTTGGATGCAAAGAGCTGTACGAAACAGCTCTACAGTTTTTAGGCATATGCCTTTGTGAACCGATAATACATTGTTGATATAGCATACGGATTAAAGTGCTGAAGGCTGAACGTGGATAGCTTTCTGATTCGAGTATCGCTTTGTAGAAATCGTACTGCCGTTCACCAGGCCATTTTCGTTTTGTTGTTCGTGTCCAGTGGTAGATATATCCTCTTTCGAGTTTATTCATCTCATGGTTCAAATCTCTTTGATCTATACGATAGCTTAGTTTTTGTTTAGTTGAGCAATAAGGTATCTGAAATTGCCGATCAATATGAGCATTTGCTTGAGATGTATCAAGAATGAGCTGTTTCATAAGTCCGTTGTCCCGAATCGATATTGGGAAGAGAATGTCAGCGTGTCCAATGATGAATCGATCACGAGTTTGCATCCTCTGTTTCTTATCTGTTTTTGATTCTTCATGAAGGTTGATGAAATTGGTACTTTTTTCATCCAGAGCAAATTCATGTAGGATCGATGAGTTTGTGTTTTTCGATCCAGCAGGAACGACAATTGTGACAGGGATATCTAATTTGGAGCATGCAGAGAGAGTTAGTTCGTAAGTAGGTGTATCAACAGAGCTTATGAGACAGTAGTTGTTTCGGTTGATATACTCAACGGCATGTTTTACTTGAGAGACCCAGCCTGTCTTTCCTGTTGGGTGAAGTGATTGTCGTGATAGAAGTATTGCCACTTGTTTCATATAGTCTCTTAACAATGCTCTGATTGAGAAATCATAGGGAGCAATATATTGCGATATATGTAAAATTGAAGCGATTTTTGTTGCCCCTCAGTTGCTATATTAGCACTTTAGAAATATGAGCACATTACGATTGATAATGAGTTTCTCTCTCCTGTTTTTCTGTTTCTCAAGGGTTGAGGGCGTGACATTGACGGTTGAACGCGGTTCAAATCTTCAAAGGATAATCGACTACGCAGAATCCGGAGATACCTTGATACTCGGGTTGAAAGAATTCGAAGCAAAGCCAACTCGTTTTGTCGATCCGCTATGTGGTAATTGTGACGATCAGCAGACTTCAGTTGATGCAAGCTATGGATTCATAGTTCGTAATAAATCATTGGTGATTATCGGACAGGGGATAAATGCGACTCGTTTGGTTACAAATGCAGGGTATGGCCTCTATGTAGAAAATTGTCCCCGTGTGCAGTTGCTTAATCTGACTATTACGGGTGGAGTGCGAGATCTTGATGGAAATGCGACAGACGGTGGTATTGTAGTACGAAATGCGAATGTTGAATTGAGGTCACTCTCTATTGTTGACAATAATCATCGTATTGACTCCGTAGTAGTTGGCATTGCGGGTGTGGTGGGACGTGAAGGCAGTAATATCTATATGATCGATTGTCAGATAAAAAATAATGGGTGGGATGGAATTGCGTTGTACAGGGGAGCAACTGCGACTATCACAGATTGTGTTATTCAGGATGGACGAGGTGCAGGGATAGGTGTAACGTGGGATGCTGTCTGTTTTGCGTATAGAAATAAGGTTTCAGGATACTGGAAAGGGATAGGCGCATTTGGAACTTCATGGGTTTCGGCACGTAATAATGTAGTGAAAGAGAATCTTGGATGGGGTTTGATAGCTACAGGTCAAGCATATATGGATATTACTAATAATGTGATAACCTGTAACGGAAATTGTGGAGTCGCTCCGTGGTCATCAGAATGTCGGGGAAGGATAGTGAACAATATCATCTCCGATAATGGTTGGAGAGAACAATGGGTCTGTCCTTGTGTGGGGGTGTGGAATTATGGAGACTGGGCGAAGTGGACTTTTACAAACAATATAGTTTTTAATAATGTAGTATCTAATTATGAGGATATTTGGGATCAGACCGGAATAAAAGGGAATCTGAGTGAGGATCCACTTTTTATAGATAGTACCAACTTTAGACTTTCAGTTGAGTCTCCTGCTATTCATGCTGGGGATAGCTCTATATCTAATTTGGATGGCACTGTCTCCCATATCGGCCTATTTGGTGGACCGCAGGCACCGTCTGAAAACGGATTGTTTGCCAGATAGTTAGTGTGTGATATATTTAGTGTGCATATATAAGCAAAGTGTGATGTGATCCGACATAAAGAAACATATAATTGAACTTTAATTTTTTTAGTGAGGAGTGATTGATGAAGCGATTTTTATTTCTTGCAGTTATTGCAATGGGAGCGATGGTATTTGCATTTATCGCCGGTTGCAGTGATGATGAGACTCCGACCGGAGGAGGAACAGGTGGTGATACGACGGTTGCTGAATTCTCTTTTGCCAGCCAAGAGCTAAGTGATGAAGGACTCAGGGGAATTGATATGACCCTTACGTTGAGTTTTGATTTGCTTGATTCTATTCCAAGTGGTGGAAAGGGTCGTGCGGTTGAAAGGAATTTCTCCTTACAACAAGACACGACTGGTGGAGATGTTACTCTTCTTAATCTGACCTATACCTATGGGTATAGCTCAGGGTGGCATGTATTTACTTTTGATGCAATTGCATTAGAGCCTGACAGTACTGATACAATTGATGTTTCTGGTGTTGATTCAATCCAGATTACTTCAGGTGGTATCCCACAGATAGTTGTTCCGATGACATCTGATGGTTTGAAGATCCGTAACCATTTTTCAATGACGACCCGAGTTATGCATGATACATTATCAAGTAGTCATTCGCTTGATTTTACAGGTGATGTATTGTCACAAATTGGTACAGTTACAATTAATGGGACAGGATCTGATAGTGTTGTAACAACATATTCTGATGGAGTGACTGATTGTGATCTAAGCATTACGAACAATCTGACAATCAATAATGTCGTTATGGACAATGGTTCTGATGATTGTCCTACTAGCGGTACGCTGGTGAATATTGCAACAGTTGCTCTTGCTTGTCAGGGCTCAGGTATGGATTCGCTGAATGTTGATGGTGCATGGACAGTGACATGGACATTCTCAGGAACTTCAGAACATATTAGTTTCAATGACGGAACTACGACATGGTCTGTCACTCGTGAGTGTGGCGGTGGTAATATGAACAACCCTACTGACACCACGTTTGTTTCAGATATGCTTGAAGATGGTGCGTTGGTCGATGTGGTCTTCCGTTCTGTTGATCTTTCGATTGCACTGCTTGACTCTGTACCCGCTGGTGTCTCACGAAAACCGGGGGAGAACTATGCGTTGCAGGGGAACGGAGAGCCACTTTTTGTGATTCTCAGTCCCGGAGTCTATACATATAACCCTACCACAAACTGGCATATTTTCAATGGTTTCCAAGTATTAGTAATCGATACATTCTTCAATGACACCACAACTGTGAATGGTACTGATTCGGTTAAGATTTTTATCAATGGTACTCCTGTTCAGAATGTTTCAGTACTAGATTCCCTTGACGGAATAAGCACGAGAGCGCACGTTACTTGGGCGAACAATTCAGGTGGTGAAAACGGCGCAATGGATCATTCGGTTGATGTAACAGCAGTTTTCCCAGGGGTTGATACAATAGTTACAATTAATGCTACGACTCATGATAGTATCTCTGTCAATGATATAGGGATGGGGATGAGTACGGGATGTTCAAGTTCGATCAGTTTAGACCAAACCATAACTGGTCTTCAGATGAACGTTACAAGTGCTTCAAATGACTGTCCGATGGCTGGTTCTTTGGTAGCGACTGCAAATATTGATGCCTTCTGTATCAGACAGACACAGTTTGGAGAGGACACGCTTCAGTTCAACGGATCTGTAGCTATTTCTGCTTTAGTCAATATGGATCAATCCGTTACCTTCAATTATGATGACGGTACCACGGTATGGTCGACTACTCAACCATGTATCCCTAGTGGGGTGGCGAGATACTCAGGCTGGTCATTGAAAGAATAGCTTCTGATTTTGATTTAGTTACTGGCTTTGTTTTTTGAGCAGGGAGGTCTTTTGGCCTCCCTGCTTTTTTCTGCACATATCTTATGAAGATGATGATTACAGGGTTTTGGGAAAAAAATAGTACTACTATCTGTGAGTTTGGTCTTGCATCAACCCGATGATATTTGTACTTTCGGAACTGGCAAATCATAGCCAGCCTATGTGGAGGAGTGGCTGAGTGGTCGAAAGCGGCGGTCTTGAAAACCGTTGTGCCGCAAGGTACCGTGGGTTCGAATCCTACCTCCTCCGCCATATTGGGTATATTCCTGTCAGATAGTTTACACTATGGCGTATCCAACCTATACAGGAGGTGAGTTATGCCATGGAAGGAAACGAGTGTGATGAATGAGCGAATGAAGTTTATTAGTCGTCTGTTATCCGGTGAGAAGATGTCTCCTCTCTGTCGAGAGTTCGGTGTTTCTCGAGTGACGGGGTATAAGATATGGAACCGTTACTAGACAAGCGGTGCTATTGGTCTCATAACCGTAGCCGTGCTCCGCACTCCCATCCTAACAGGACACCGTTTGAAGTAGAAACTCTCATAAACCGCGTGCTTTGAGATGCTCCAGCTCTACAAGTTTCCAGAATAAGATATTGTTTCCTTCCATCTATACCTTAGACGCACATAAAAGGAAAAGGTAACAACAAGATTATAATATATATGAAGGATATTAATGTAGTTAGAAAGTGAGTCAGACTGTTTCTTCTATCTTCGGTTTCTCAGAAGAGACTATCGGCAGTGATACCACAAACTCTGTCCCCTTGCCTACTTCACTTTCAACAGTCAATTCTCCACCATGCTTATTGACAATATCGTACGCAATATGAAGACCTAATCCCGTTCCCTCACCAACATCTTTGGTTGTAAAAAATGCCTCAAACAGTTTCGGAATATTCTCTTCAGGGATACCACATCCATTGTCAGCAATTGAGATATAGACGTTGTGTTCATCTGATGAGGTCTTGATAGTTATCTCTCCCGATCCATCTGGAACGCATTGCCCCGCATTGACCAACAGGTTAAGAAAGACCTGATTGATTCTATTCTCATAACATTCTACCTGAGGAATACTGCCGAACTCCTTCTTCACCTTGCAACCCCGTTTGAATTGACTCTTCGCAATATTAAGTGTCGATTCCAATCCTTCATGCAAGTTAGTAAATTGCATCGTATCTACATCAGCTCGAGAAAAACCTTTTAGATCAAGAACAATCTTACGAACTCTCTCCGCTCCACCGATTGAATCAGTGATTGCATCAGTAAAATCCTCAATTGTCATCGCCATATCTTCGGCAGTTTCTTCGTCGGGGTGTTTGTATGCGCTGGCACATTCAGCTATCTCTTTGAAATTGTTCTTCATAAAGTTCAAATTAGAGATGATAAAACCTATTGGATTATTGATCTCATGAGCAACACCAGCAGCTAACTGACCGACAGATGCCATCTTATTTTTCTGGTAGAGACTCTGCTCCAAGCTCTTTCGCTCATCTTCAGCTTTTTTCAATTTGGTAACATCACGTAAAACAGCTTGGACTGTCCTCTGCTCCCCTTCATATTCAATTAGATGAGCACTTACTTGCAGTATTGCCTGCCCACCTTCTGCTGTTGTCACTTCAAGCAGGAACGGAGGACGTTCTTCACCATTATAAATAGCCTCAAATTCTTTCTGGCTGGAAGTAACAGACGACTCAGCAAGAAAACCAATTTCTGCAAGAGATTTCCCCAAAACCTCACGTTCAGTTTTTCCCGATAGCTTTTCTGCCATCGGATTAAATGAGAGCAATTTCCCCGATAGGTCAAACGAAACAATAGCATCAGGTGAATCGAGAACCAACCGCGAATACTTACGTTCACTTTCAATCAATGCATTCTCTGCTATATCACGTTCCCGTACTCGCTTTTGGATATGTCCCACTCCAACATAAAGAGCGAGAATACCAAGAAGCCATAGAACGCCATGACCGAAAATCATCGCCCGCATTTTTTGGTGTGCAATAAAACGATACGGAGCCATAGGAACTGAAACGCTGATCCCTCCACGCACATCACCAACAGCATACCCCTGTTGTTCATGACACTTCATACACCCTTGTTCAGTCATGAGTGGTCGCATCAAACGCAAATGTTCTTCACCTTCAAGAAGCTCAATTCCGACATACTCCTCCTCCCCCTGTTCAAATGACTGTAATGCTTTTCGCTCCCAGTCATCAGGTTTATTGGCAGGTCTGATCGGATCAAGACTTGTTATATGACCGTAGACTCCAGCAGTTTTCAGTCCTAGCTCATGAACCTGACGAGTCATATAGGCAGGATTTATTAAGGTCAAATGACTACCAGACAGAGTCTCTATGTCACGTTCATCTACATTAGTAAGGTATGGATTCGGCTGACTTGATTCGGTAATAGGAACATAGACTCCGCCATGACTAGCGTTCCAGCGACGATAGATCACATCTTTGTCAAACTGTGCTCGTGCAGAAACAGAGGCCGCAATCTTGGCCCCCTCCTGTTCTTGAATGCTGTTCCATGCTACAGATGAGAAAACAACCAAAGTCCAAATAGTTGCAAGTATAAACGCATAGGTTTTCACACTTGAATACTTTTTCGGAGCCTTCATTGCTTTCACCTGACAAGATTGAAAACGGCCAATATTACTTCACTTACAATTGTATATCGACAAACGCTGTTGAACGCTTTACAATAACAGGAGCAAAACAGTATTCTTATCGCTCTCTTGAAATGAAATTAGTTAAATGAGCGCAATAAAACTCAGCCGATTTGTACTTATCAAGGAGATGGTTTACACATTTATTATTATTATGCATAATTTATATTTTGATATTTTCGCTAAACAACTTGCATAATAGCACTGCCATTCATTATATTTCAAGTGCCGCCTTATTGGTAACTACAACAAAGCCGAAGAATAACTAAAGTGTTATCATCTGAGGCAAACAGGAGGACAGAGATGCGAAACTATCTTATTCTTATCGGGCTTGTTTTGCTTTTCTTGTTTGTAGGGTGTTCCAATGAGCAGCCCGTTTCAAATCTGAACAGCGAGCAAACCATTGAAGCTAAGGAGCTTCCTCCCACACTTGCTAAAAAAATGGAGAGGTATATGGAGCTTGACCGCTCTGTAATACCCGACTTGCAACGTTCACCGGGAAATAATAACATGAATGTGAATGACTCGATCTATGATGTCTATTCTGTTGTTATCCTGTGGGGAGATATTCTCGGAATGGATCCAGGGCTTCCTCCTGTTGACTGGAGCGGATCACTTTCTGTCAACGGAGAAGTTTCTGTCGAGGCTTCGTATACTATCGCATTTGAAGATGGAGAAGATTCCGTGCTCGTTGATGACCTGCCCAATTCTGCCTTCTGGGTCTCCGAGACACACCACGATGTTGACGGTATACACTTTACAGTACTGTACGACAAAACTGTACAATATTTTACACCACCAATGTTGACTTTGACTACTCCGCTTTTTTCCCATTCATGGAATTTTGAACAGTTAAAACAATTAGCAGAGTTCTATCCTGTCCCACCTGTTAGCGGGATTGCTATCCTGTCAAAACAGATTATTATTCAAGACTGTGATCACGGTATACTTCAGGGTACATGGTTCAAAGACAGTTTGGTCAACATAGAAGCACACTTCAACGGTTTGTGGATTGATAATACAGGGGATACAGTCGGTATCTATAGCGGAATTGTCTATACCGACACAAACGGAGTAAACATCCTCGAAGGAAATATCTCTGGTTTGGTTACCGATCAGGTGATCGCGAACCTCTATGGCACATGGGGCTACGATGATGAGAGGCTCTGCCCTATGTGCGGAGAAGGACATGGCTACTTTATGGGCGTATATGAGTATGTCAGTGGTGATGTCAACGGACATTTCGCGGGTGAGTTTGGTGACTACTCACTACCACCACTTGATATTACAATGCCAATGAGTGGACATTGGCGACAACGTTGCGCACACATGGATTTTAATACAGATATGCATGACTAATCATCTGTCACAACTGAAATAATACAGGCGCTCCGATTTTTCTCTGCTCGGAGCGCCTTTTTTTCTTTCTTGCCACAAATCCTGCTCTGCTTTACCTTAAAATCTGATCAGCCAATATATTTTTCCAGACACGGTTTAGCCGTAACAGACAGCGGAGGTAGCGTGAGTTTTATATCAGATTTCATACATGGACTGGCAAATTATATCTGGGGATGGCCTGATGTCTTTCCCGCCATGATAGCTCTTCTTCTTGGGACAGGGATCTTTATCTCTATCCGACTCAAGTGGATACAGGTTCGTCGGCTCAAGCATGCAATCGATATCACTCGCGGTAAATATGATGATCCAAGTCATGCGGGGGATGTGTCACATTTTCAGGCTTTGTCCACTGCACTCTCGGCAACAATAGGAATTGGAAATATAGCAGGGGTTGCTACCGCGATTCACTACGGCGGACCGGGAGCATTGTTTTGGATGTGGCTAACGGGAATTCTTGGCACATCATTAAAGTATGCCGAGTGTACACTCTCGATGAAATATAGAAAGATTAATCCTGACGGATCAGCATCGGGCGGACCGATGTATTACATGGAACATGCCCTCGGTTGGAAATGGGTCGCAACAATCTTTGCAGGAGCCGCCGCTATCTGTGCACTTGCTACTGGAAATGCAATTCAGGCTTTCACTGTTGCCGATCAATTACAGACCGATTTCAATATCCCGGTTGCTATTACGGGAATCGTTCTCGCTGTTGTTGTAGGCCTTGTTATTATCGGAGGAGTCAAACGTATCGGACGAGTAACCGCAATACTCACTCCGACTATGACGGTGATATATCTTTTGGGAACACTCAGTATTCTCCTCCTCAATATCGACAAAATACCAGGAGCATTTTCTGATATTGTCTCAATGGCCTTTACACCTCCAGGTGCAGTCGGCGGATTTGCAGGGTCTGGTTTTCTCTTTACTCTGATCTGGGGAGTAAAACGTGGACTATTCTCCAATGAAGCAGGTCAAGGATCTGCACCGATTGCTCACGCAGCGGCTAAAACCGATGAACCTGTGCGTGAAGGAACAGTGGCAATGATGGGACCATACATCGACACAATTACAATCTGCACCTTAACTGGGCTGTGTATTGTTGTTACTGATGCATGGAAAGTTATTATCGATGGTCAAGCTCTCAATGGTTCGCCGATGACAGCCTATGCTTTCAAAGAGGGACTCTCGTTCTTGGGGGGCTATGGCAACTACATTGTAACAGCGGCCGTCTTATTGTTTGCAACTTCTACCATGATTTCATGGTCATATTATGGTGACCGTTCAATACAATATCTCTTCGGGGACAAAGTTATAATGCCATACCGCTATCTCTTTTGCGTGATGATCTTTATTGGTGCCGTTCGTGAACTTGAAGAGGTGTGGACATTTGGTGATGCCGCACTTGGCATTATGGCTATCCCGAATCTTATTGCTTTGATAGCATTGTCGGGAACGCTGGTCAAAATGACTAAGGAATACTACGACAAAGAACAGATACCTTTTAAATAATTACGAGAAACCGCCTTTTTAGTCAAAGGGAATGAAGAACCATGTGCAATTTTGGCGAACGCAAACAACTTTCATTGAACTCTGTATGGAAAGACGAGGCCAAAGACTTCACTCCTTGGTTATCAACTAACCTCCATTTCCTTTCGAAAGAACTTGGATTAGACTTAGAGCTTGAAGGTATAGAGGTTGGAGTTGGCGGTTTTTCACTTGATATTTTAGCCAAAGATCTGGGAACCAATAGAAACGTAATAATAGAGAATCAATATGGAACAACTAATCATGATCACCTCGGTAAGGTCATCACCTATGCGGCTGGCCATGATGCTTACATTGCTATCTGGATCGCCGAATCATTCAGAGACGAACATCGTCAAGCTCTTGATTGGCTCAATCACAGGTCAGACCAGTCAACTCAGTTCTTTGGAATTGTGCCGGAGGTAATTAAAATTGATGATTCAAGGCCCGCTTTGCAATTGAAGTTAGTCATTGTCCCCAACGACTGGAGTAGTAATCAAAACAGTGAACCCTCTGAAAGAGCAAAGAAATATAAAGCATTTTTTCAACGACTAATTGATATAATGAGAGAGGAACATCACTTTACAAGCTCAAGAAAAGGACAATATCAGAGTTGGTATGCTTTTTCTTCAGGTTTTGCGGGAATAGCCTATGGTGCGAACTTTACTGTAGACAAAAAAACCAGAGTTGAAGTGTACTTCGGCTCACCTAAAAAAGAGATGAACAAGAGTCTGTTTGATCAGCTCTGTGAAATCAAAGATGAGGTTGAGAAAGACTTTGGAACTGAACTAAACTGGGAAAGACTTGATAACAAGAAGGCGAGTCGCATCGCCATTTACCGTAAAGGTAGTATCGATAATGATGATGCTATGATTGACAGCATATTAAGCTGGCAGATAGAAAATCTGCTAAAATTCAAAAAAGTCTTTACCAAACATATAGAGAACATTGCCAACACAGCAATGTAGGTAAGAGTCCTGTACACCTGCCTGTTCTTTTTTGTGCCATGTCTTGATCTTCCTTAGTGAATTGTGATATGATACTCGAATATTTACTAAACAATGACAGTAGGTAACACCTATTAACTAAAATAATTTAGCAAGACCCACCCGAAGTCCTGATCTCTGTCTTATGATTACTCAGCTACCTTGTATATTGAAAAAAGAAATCTTTCCCCCTCATCTGCAATGACTTGATTGTGTCAAAATCAAAGACACTGTACAAGTACAAAGCTGATTCCCCTTGATCTCAAAACATATGCAATCGACTCTTTTTTTCTCTATTTTTGTCGATAATAAGATTTACTTGCCTCACATTATTGAGGACAATACTTTCAGTGAGGAATCGATATTTTAGATATACAAAGGATATAAACATGTCAGATTTTGATTTTATCCATGCACGACAAATTCTCGATAGTCGCGGTATGCCAACACTCGAGGTTGATGTTACTTTAGCTGATGGCTCTTTTGGTCGAGCTGCTGTTCCTTCAGGGGCATCAACCGGTGCCCATGAAGCAGTTGAACTTCGAGATGGAGACGACTCACAGTATTTTGGCAAAAGTGTCCATCAGGCAGTATCAAACGTAAATGAAACTATTGCCCCCGCTTTAATCAGCAACGAAATCGATGCCTTCGATCAGGTCGAGATAGACAATTTCCTGATTGAACTTGATGGCACGGAAAACAAAGAGGCCTTAGGCGCGAATGCCCTTCTAGGCGTCTCGTTGGCTGTTGCCAAAGCATCAGCAGAAGCGCACGGTCGCTTTCTCTATGAATATATCGGCGGATCGAATTGCAAAATACTTCCTGTTCCGATGATGAATATCCTCAATGGGGGAAAACACGCCGACAACAATGTAGACCTGCAGGAGTTTATGGTTATGCCGGTCGGTGCAACAAGTTTTAGCGAAGCTCTGCAAATGGGAGCGGAAGTATTCGGGAACTTAAAAAAAGTGCTCAAAGCGAAAGGATATAACACCGCTGTCGGTGATGAGGGAGGCTTTGCCCCTGACCTAAAGTCCAACGAAGAAGCTCTTGAAGTTATTATGGAAGCGATAGACGCTTCTGCATACACAGCAGGCAAACAGATCGGTATCGCTTTAGACCCCGCCTCAACTGAGTTTTTTGATGAAAAAACAAAGAAGTACAAACTTGATGCCGAAGGCAAAGTGCTCACTTCCTCTCAGATGATTGACTATTATGAAACCTTGTGTGGGAAGTATCCAATTATATCTATTGAAGACGGCTTGGCCGAAGACGACTGGGATGGTTGGCAGGAGATGATGACCCGAATTGGTGATCGGATCCAAATTGTCGGAGATGACCTCTTTGTAACAAATCCGAAACGTCTTGCCCGAGGGATCAAAGAAAAGGTTGCAAACTCGATTTTGATCAAACTCAACCAGATCGGCACCTTGACTGAAACGCTCGATACTATTGCAATGGCCCAAAAAGCAGGATTCACTGCTGTAGTCTCGCATCGTTCCGGAGAAACTGAAGATACGACAATTGCTGACGTAGTCGTCGCAACAGGTGCAGGTCAAATCAAGACTGGTTCAGCCTGTCGAACTGACCGGATTTGTAAATACAACCAACTCCTACGTATAGAAGAGCAAATCGGTGAGCACGCTGTCTATCCGGGAATTGGCGCATTTTACCAACTCCGTTAGGAAATTAAAGAAAAAACCAATAATCGAGCATTTCTGATTGCGGTTGAATTTCAATTCAACCGCAATTCTATGCATTATTCTGCACCATAACTGCCGTTTATTTCTCCATTTCAATGATTTATCTAATAATCCTTAACTCTCACAACTAACCACCATGCCGTTACTTGTTGTACAGTAACACATTACCACTATAGGATAATTTTTCTGAAGGATATGGTAACATGGCAACAGGATTGCTTACAGTTAAGTGTAATGAATCTATAGATAAATAGATTCGCAAGTAGTTTGAAAATAATAGGTTTTGTAATATACAATTGAGGATGTTCTAATGAAAAAGGGCTTATTTTTCTCGGTAATTGTTGCGTTAATTCTCTGCATTTCAGGATCAGTCATGGCGAGTGTCTATACATTCCGCCCAACTCCGCAAGATCT
>JAJRUL010000243.1 GCA_024277795.1 Candidatus Zixiibacteriota bacterium | reverse complement strand
TCAGGCAGAGGAAAAGTAACATTAAACTATTTCGTAATAATAATGTGCTCATAACCTACAATGATTCCTTAACGGTATAAAGGTCGTATAGTATATAGTAGCGATCAGGCATTTCCAGATCGTCTGGGGTAAGAAAATGCAGACCTACTAAATATAGCCTCAAATCCATTATTGTCAACTACTGCCAATAGCAACAGTATCGGCAGTCCCGTTCAGGAGAAATAGCAGAGAAAGTTTTTTTAACTACCAGCCTTGACGGCAGAACGAACCTGTAGGCGGTATTTTCCGTTAACTTCAGGGATTCTTATTGGGTAATCCCCTGAGAAACAAGCAGAACAGAAGTTGACATCAGGAAGAGATTTCATCGAGAGCATACCTTCAAGTGAGAGGTATCGGAGAGAATCTACTTCAAGATATGCTTCCATCTCCCTGATAGACATACGCCCAGCAATTAGTTCTTTTTTAGTGGGCATATCTATTCCATAGAAGCAGGGGGATACTAACGGGGGAGAAGATACACGGAAATGAACCTCTTTGGCACCCGCTGATCTGATCAATTTAACTAATTTTTTAGATGTTGTCCCGCGTACGATTGAGTCATCGACAACTACAACCCGTCGTCCGTTTAATACACCTTTCACAGGGTTGAATTTGACTTTAGCATCCAGATCACGGATCTGTTGGTGGGGATCGATAAAAGTTCTGCCTACATAATGATTCCTGATCAACCCGATTTCGAAACGAAGACCAGATTCTTCAGCATAGCCAAGCGTTGCAGTATTTGCTGAGTCAGGGATACCGATGACAATATCTGCTTCGACAGGATGTTCACTAGCTAACAGTCTGCCTAAGCGTCTTCGTACTTTATCAACATTTTCACCAAAGATCTGAGAATCAGGTCGTGCAAAATAAATATATTCAAAGATACAACTTGCAGTTTTGGTTTTCTTTAGTGGGTAAATTGAATTTAACCCTTTATCACTGATTTCCAATACTTCACCAGGCTCTATGTCACGTATATATCTTGCTCCGATCAGATCAAATGCGCAGGTCTCAGAAGCTACAACCCAAGAGCGACCATATTTACCGAGGGCAAGAGGTCGAACACCGTGCGGGTCTCTGGCTGCTATTAGTGAATCCTCAGTTAGGAGCAAAAGAGAATATGCACCCTCGATTTTCTTGAGGGCATCACAAATCCGATCAATATGAGTTTTTTTTCGGGAGCGTGCTGCGAGATGTAAAACTATTTCAGTATCAGAAGTAGTTTGGAAAATAGATCCAGTACCATCCAAGTCCTGCCGGAGCTTTAATGAATTCGTCAGATTTCCGTTATGAGCTATGGCAGTGTAGCGAGATCTATTTGTCATTAAGAGGGGTTGGATATTTATTAGTGAGGATGCTCCTGTTGTACTGTAGCGGGTATGCCCGATTGCAACTTTCCCCTTGAGTTTAGTCAGTACTTCCTTGTTTGAAAAAACTTCGGAAACAAGCCCCATCCCCTTGTGGTAGAACATCTGATTACCATCAGAAGTAACAATTCCAGCTGACTCTTGCCCCCTATGTTGCAGGGCATAGAGTCCAAAATAAGTCAGATCGGCCGCTTTACTATGGCCATATATTCCGAAGATGCCACATTTGTCGCGTATCATAGTTCCCTCATCGTCTAAACTCGGTTCAGGCCGTTCAGCGGAAAACGCCAATGTATTGTCCTCATACTAACTTGTCAACTATGCACGTAGATTATTATGAAATGGATATTATATGCAGTCAATTGCAGTCATTGTGTTGAATTGTGAGTATTAACAGAATAAGACGTAAAAAGCTCTGGTGCAGAGGGCTGGGGGGCAGTATGTTCCAATGAGAGATCCAATTTTACTACAGGATCATACCAATCTTTATTCAGGGCATCCGGTTTGCTCTATTGCTTTGCAGGTAAGAAAACCGGGAAAAATGATGAGTCAGGCAGAAGACAAGAAATATACCATTTTAAGCGAATTGGCCACTTCAGGAGCAAAAGGGGAGGGGATGGCTGATCTAGCAGAAACTGCCCTACGGCAGGCCACTGAAATACTCGGTATTGAGGCTGCTGCCTTACTGTTATGGAATGATGATCATGAGGCTTCTCTTTCGGCTGTTTCTGCTCGTTCTGATGAAGATCGACAGAGGCTTCTTGAAATCGAGGAAGATGTCTTTGAAATGTTGAGAAAGAAACGGCAACTCGCCACTGCTTATATGTCTTTTGGTGGGACTCAGCCATTCCAATCATTTACACTTCCTTTGAAATTCGGAGAAATTGTGCAAGGTGCTGTTATCGGCATTCAAAAGGGAGACAATCCAATTGTTGATGAACATATTTTTCTCGAAACTTTGGTCTCATTGCTTGCTCTCAATCGAGCAGCGCGATCGGGCGGCCTTTCAGGTGATGAATATGAGCAGGCGTTAGAACGCGAGCGTCAGACAACAATAGTACAGACTGCTGTCACGATAAATCATGAAGTAAATAATCCATTGACTGCGATTTTGGGGAATGTGCAACTTCTCTTGTTAAAACGAGATGATCTTGATGAAGAGCTTAGGTCCAAGCTGAAAGTTATCGAAGAATCAGCAATGCGTATCAAGGATGTGACACAATCTCTTATGAAAATCAAAACTCCTCGCTCAGTCGAATATACAAAAGGGACACAGATGCTTGATCTCAACGGAGAAGATCAGGACGAATAGAATGTATCTGTTTTAACGTGTACTCTCAGAGAGTATCCATCGAATCATTTGTTTCATAGCATCGGGATCGTTATTGATAATTCTGGTGCCGTGATCGGCAGTATCGAGAATCACAACTTTACAGTTTTTGTTCAATCTGCCCAGTTCCCTTGTTGAAACTGCTGAATAGTTATCTTGCTTTCCCGCATACATGAGAATCTTTCCATTATATTTTCTGATCGCCTCAGCAGGTCGAAGGCCTCGATAGTTTTCACCTGCAGAGAGCAATACCATCGACTTAATTCTATCAAGTTTGCGTGAAAGGATGGCAGTTGTATTTGCACCTATTGAGGCACCTACTACGATGATAGAATCAATCGAGAGGCCTATTTCTTTATTCTGTAGTAGTGATATTGTAGCCTCTGCTATGTCTTGAGGGAGTTTCGCGAAGTCTTCAGGGGTCATGTTGCGATAGTTGAGTTGGACCGAATCGACAGTAGTTGATTTTCCGTGACCTCTCAGGTCAAACGAAACTATGAACGGGTAACTTGATGTCTCAGTACCCAGATCAAGTTGTCTGCCTAAGGCTTCGATAAACTGTCCATAGCTCTTATGAGTCTGTCCCATCATAGGAAGAAGAATAATGAGATCTGTGCTGTTTGTAGAAGTAGGGCGATTTAACCAATAGTGAAGCGTTAAATTATCACTAGTTGTGAAGGTCATTTCATGTTCGACCCAAGTACTATCATTCGCAGAAAGAGTTGATGTGAGCATTAGCATAACAATGATCGATATACATGTCTTTTGTAGCATATACTATTCCTTATAGTATTACGATGTGGCATGTATTCTCAACAATCGAAGCACACATTTGTTTCCAGCGTCTATAAGAAAGGCGACCTCAAGGGAGAGGTCGCCTGTACTAACAGCTATCGTAGTTTTTTGGCTATATATATTTGGTAATGAAGCTTTCCATGAGTGTCTTGAACGTCTCAGCATCTTTTTTGAACTGTACCATGTCATCTTTATCGCAACACTCTTTCATCTTCTTAACAGCAGTTTGCATTTTCGCAAATTCAGCCATAATCTCTTTTTTGTGCGGTTTTAGTTCTTCTGGCAATGATTCTTCATTGAGTGAGGAAACTTTTGCAACGAGTGTTTCTGTTGAGCCTTTGATTCCGTCAATATTATTTGCAGGCAAGTGTGAACCTGTAATCAGGTTAAAAGATATCACTATGCCATCAAATTCTGGGAAATGAACAGGTAGGAGTGAGGATGCGGTGATTTCAAACGCATCATGCAGTTTTGGCATTATCTCGTAGGCGAGGTCTTTGTCCGATGCTTTGCAGGCAGCGGCAAACTGTTCTATCTTCTCAGCAAATTCCGATCGGAGTTTCAGGAAATTCTCTTTCCGTTTCTCAGAGTGTAATTTAGGGTCCATCTTGGCAATGTCAGCAAACAATGCTTCAAATTTCGGTCCCGCGGCCAACAGTGCATCGTAGTCTTTCTCCG
>JAJRUL010000242.1 GCA_024277795.1 Candidatus Zixiibacteriota bacterium | reverse complement strand
CAGAATGACCAGGTGGTCGCTGCGCCACCAAGCGGGAAGGGTGCCTCTCTTACAATTAGGTACAAGCTGCCACGCACGCCCTGAAAAAACGGTTACAATTTGTAGCTCATGAAAAGGTTGCTGCTCGTTTTTTTCCATGTCATCTGGAAGTTTACATAATTGAGTGTAGACAACAAATTCCTATTTGAAGAAAAAAACCGGTCTTTGGTGCCTGTACTTTTAGGTTGGATTCTGATTACCAACCTACTTTGATTGTTCATCTATCTTAATAGATTCCCCCGGCTAAAGCTGTGGTGTTCTGTCTACAACGCATAAAAGTACTGGGAGAGTGAGGTTTGCAAGGAATTGCAGGTTACAATCCATTGGCTTACAACAGGTTCAATAAAGCGGGGTTGACGAGACTCGAACTCGCGGCCTCCTGCGTGACAGGCAGGCGTTCTAACCAACTGAACTACAACCCCGGCAATATAAAATCTAGCCGAAAAATCTATTTTACAACTTATCAAGCTCTCGCTCAATAACTACACAGCAACTGTCAAACCCACTGGCCCAACTCAAATGGGCGGTACTGGATTCGAACCAGTGACCCCCTGCGTGTAAAGCAGGTGCTCTAACCAGCTGAGCTAACCGCCCATTACTTGCTTGAATCGCACCGGATGAGCCAAAGCTCATTTACACGACCGATAACCGATCCGTCACTGCATCGGCCTGAAAGTATAATTAATAACCGAAAAAAAGCAAGAAGTAAAACAACCCCAAAACATTGTTTTCTGAACAGACCAGCACCTTAATCGAGCATTATTTCAAGATTGACCGCCATCAACACAGCTCATATCTTTCTGCAAACAGGAGTACGATTATGTCTATAGACCCGACCATTTTCAAAGCCTATGATATTCGAGGGACCTACCCCAACCAAATAAACGCTGAAACTGCCTACAAAATAGGTTATGCCCTAGCTGTTCAACTGAAATCCAAGTCTATCGAAGTCGGAAGAGATATGAGAGAATCATCCGACGAGCTTTATGAAAACCTCGCACGCGGAATAAATGATGCCGCTGTCGATGTTGTAGATTTGGGATTGGTTTCAACAGACGGCCTCTATTATGCGGTTGGGAAATATCAGTATGACGGTGGAGTAATGATTACGGCCAGCCACAACCCAAAAGAATACAACGGTTTCAAAATCTGTCGTAAAAATGCCGAACCTCTTTCAGGCCAAGATGGGCTGAATCAAATACTAAACTTCATTCAAGACAACAAACCGATGCCAAAACTACCCCAAACTGGCGTCATAATGCGTAAGAATATCCTCAATGAATACTCTGAACATTGCCTCTCTTTCATTGACCGTTCAAAGATAAAACCATTCAAAGTTGTAATCGATGCTGGTAATGGGATGGCTGGCGCAACGCTCCCCCCTGTTCTTGAACAGCTCCCACTTCAAGTCACAAAGCTCTTTTTTGAACTCGACGGCACTTTCCCAAACCACCCTGCATCACCTATCGAACTTGAAAACCTTGTCGATGCACAGAATGCAATCAAGGAAACTGATGCTGACTTTGGAGTAGCTTTCGATGGCGATGCTGACAGGATGTTCTTGATAGACAAATTCGGACGACAGGTAGGGGGAGATATGGTCACTGCGCTTGTTGCAAAGTCTCTCTTGCTGAAGAACCCTGGCGAAACAGTTCTCTATAATATCATCTGTTCCAATGCAGTCCCTGAATTAATTGAGCGAATGAACGGAACTGCAATTCAAACAAGAGTTGGGCATGCACTAATCAAGCCATTGATGAAAAAACATAATGCTATCTTTGGCGGAGAACATTCGGGACATTTTTATTTCCGGGACAATTGGTTCGCAGATTCAGGTTTGATCGCTTTTCTCGTTTGCCTTGAGCTGATTTCAATTGAAGACAGGCCTCTTCATTATCTCATCTCTGAAATTGACCCTTATGTACGGTCGGGTGAAATCAACTCAAAGGTTGAATCTGTAGAGGGAAAATTAAAAGAAGTAGCAGAAGCATTTTCTGATGGTAAACAGGACACTATCGACGGGCTGACAGTCCGCTACGACAACTTCTGGTTCAATCTGAGGCCATCAAATACTGAACCACTCCTTCGTCTCAATGTTGAAGCTGTTAATGAAGACACTCTCAAAGAGCAAGTTGATCGTTTGATCAAATTGATAAGGGATAAAACTTGAATGTAACCGATATTCATATACTGGTTGTTGATGATGATGCTAATCTGCGTGAACTGCTCACAGAGACTCTGCAAGCTATCGGATATCAGACAACATCAGCAACTGATGGTGAAGAAGCCCTTAGGGAGATACGTAAGAATTCTTTTGATCTTATCATCACAGATGTTAAAATGCCGATCATGGACGGTATCAGTCTTCTCAATACAATAAAGCAACAACAACCAGATCTGCCTGTTCTCTTCATCACTGGTGTAACAGAACCTGAAGCCATCGGACAAGGTAGCCCCGACGGTTTTCTTGCCAAACCTTTCCGTATTTCTCATATCGAAGAACTTATTGAAAACGTGATTTCAGGTAAGACAGAAAAAGTTGAACGTTCAATCAAAAACGTCTTAGTCGTTGATGATAATATGTCATTTAGAATGTATCTCTCTGATGTTCTCTCCAAAGCCAACTACCTGCCCACAGCTGTTGGAAGTGGTCGACAAGCAATGCAGGTTCTCTCTGACTCTAACATTGATGCTGTTATTACAGATATTAAAATGCCTGAAATGAGTGGGCTTACCCTGTTATCATTGATAAAAGATTCTAAACCTGAGATACCCGTTATTCTCATGACCGGATATGGTGATATAGGGCAAACATCGGAAAACTCAGATTACAATCCTGATGGATTCCTTAAGAAACCGTGCAACATAAAGACGATTATCGATCTTCTTGATCAACTCTCCACAAACGTTGCACTCTCACAATAAAAATCTTTTCTCATTCAAAGAGAAACATATCTCATGTAGTGCATAATTCATATTACGACAAAGCCCCGCTGAGTAAGCGGGGCTTTG
>JAJRUL010000241.1 GCA_024277795.1 Candidatus Zixiibacteriota bacterium | reverse complement strand
TGAATCTCAATTCTGTACCCTATGAGATTGTTGATGCTGTCTTATACATCAACTACTTTGTCTATGGAGATGCTATATTCAACATCGACTATGATACACAGGTCCAAGTAAGTGATGTGAATGAAGATGGTGTTCCGCTTACACTCGAAGACCTATATTTTCTTATCAAAATCGTTGTCGGAGAGGCTCTACCATATCCATGCAACAACTCTATTGCTGAGACTGCAATGTTTATGGATTTCGGAGCTTATATTGACATAGATATGATTCCTCTTTTGGATACTGTTTGTATTGGGAGTGCCAGCTTTGTCTTTGATGGACAAGTTCAAGCTACTCTGCCAATGTATCTCGATACAATCGGCTTTCAGCTAAAACAACTCTATGATCCAGTTGGGGACTTTACAAGAGTAATAATCTACACGTTTGATCAAGCCCCATCTCTCTCATCTGGTCGGCTCTTAAACTACAGCGGTAACGGTTTACTCAGCAAAGCATATCTCACTTCAGGAAAAGGTTGTGGAATCGATGTAACTGTAGAGGTTATAACTGATATCGATAGCGATGGTCAGCCTCCTCTTCCAACCAAGTATATACTCCACCAGAACTACCCAAACCCGTTCAATAATTCAACTATTATTAGCTTTGATTTACCAGTTGGCACAACTGTTGCCTTAACAATTTACAATAATCTAGGCCAGACCGTTTATGAACAGAGAGCTGACTTTACCGTTGGAAACCATACCTTTGAGTGGAACGGCACAGACAAAACTGGCAAGATTGTAGCCAGTGGTATATATTATTACCGTATAGATGCAGAAGAATTCACTCAGACGAGAAAGATGCTATTACTCAAATGAAGAAACTTGTGTTTATCCTGTTGTTTGTTGGTGGGTTATTGTTAGTCGATGGAGTAGATATTTCTGCGGCTGACTTCCAGATTAGTATAGACAAGTTACAAGATGTTAAACAAGGACGTACAGTTGATTTTTCCATTCGCCTAGATTCGACCCAAGCAATTGCTCAAGAAATGGGGGGCTTTGATCTTTTGATACGGTGGAATCCATCCGCTATGACATTGGTCTCTGTCGACACAGGTATGCTATTAAATAAATGTGGGTGGGAGTATTTCATGTATAAATATGCTTCCAATTCTCCATGTGGTGATACTGTATGCCCGTCTGGCGTACTTCGCCTGATAGCAATCGCCGACCTTAACGACGGGCCGTTTAATCACCCTGACTGTTTCGGAGGCTTCTCAGGTGAGTTGGCCTCAGTCACTGTAATGGTCTCCCCTGATACTGCCTTCGCTTGTCGATTTATTCCGATCCAATTCCTATGGTTCGACTGTGGGGACAACACGATCACTTCCGTTTCAGGTACACACCTATTTCTCTCAGATGAAGTTTGGGATATGGGAGTTAACATAGCAGGACAAACCAATGAATGGTCGTATTTTGGTGCACTTGAAGAGTGTTTGACAACAGGTACGACAAATCCGCCGAC
Source organism: Candidatus Zixiibacteriota bacterium (assembly GCA_024277795.1). Taxonomy (GTDB): domain Bacteria; phylum Zixibacteria; class MSB-5A5; order GN15; family FEB-12; genus JAJRUL01. The sequence continues at coordinate 3,374 of JAJRUL010000241.1, read as the reverse complement.
CCGCAATGTCGATTTTATAAACGGAGGGATAGACATCGCTTGCATTGATTCATTCGATGTACGAATCGGTGACATCAATCTTAATGGAACTGCAAACGAGATAGCTGATAATCAACTCTTTCTTTCCTATTTCTTACACGGTCCTACTGTTTTCACCATTGATAATAACGCACAAATCTTCACGACTGATCTCAATCGAGACAGTACAGTTCTTGGTATTGATGATTTTGTCTACCAGACCCGCCTTATTCATGGTCAACTAACCGTACCGGAAAACTGGCTGGCTGACACGGTTGAAATCCTCTATAATGCTGAACAAAGGACAATCTCTCAGGTCTACGACGGACAACTTGGTGCTCTCCTGTTCATATTCTTAGGAGAGATATCCAACCCTATCCTCTATGCTCCGGGAATGACTCTTGACTGGCAATATGATGGAACAACTACTGTCGTTGTCATTAGCTCGATTATCGACGGTAATGCATGTGAACAAGGAGATCTTCTCTCCTGGTCAGGAGGTGGACAACTTCTTCACGCCACTTCTGCTACGTGGTCTGGGGGCAAAACATATACCATACGTCTTATGCCGACTGATATAGATGAAAGCGAAACTGCACATATTCCCGACCTACCGGACCTGTACCAAAACTACCCGAACCCATTTAACAATTCGACTCTGATTAGCTTTAATCTTAACCGCCCATCAAACATAACAATTGAAGTGATCGATATATTGGGCAGAACAATCTGGACTGAATCCCGCAAATTCGAGCCTGGAACGCATTCAATTGACTGGCCAGGGGTCAATCAAAGTGGGAATGAAGTAAGCAGTGGGATATATTTCTACAGACTCACATCGGATAACTTTGTTCAGACTAAGAAAATGATGTTAGTAAAGTAAGAATCGTACACAGGAAATAAAAAGACTGACAGCACGATTGAATGACATTACATTTTGACAGGTATATAAAACTTGTGAAATATGATGATAATTATAAGGTCATTTCGTGTCTGATATTGTTACAAGCCTCAAAGAACTTCTGCCTGAAGATAAGATCTCGACTCATCCAGACCAATTGGAAGTCGTATCTCAAGATGAATCCTCAATGCCTGGAATCAGGCCGATTGCTGTTCTCTGGCCGACCTCATCAACTGAAATCGCGGAGATCGTACAATTAGCCCGTCAATACAAAACGCCAATCACTACCCGTGGAGCAGGATCAGCTTTAGAAGGTTCAACAATACCTTTAGATAATGGAATTGTAGTAGATGTCAGCAGAATGACTTCTATTACCGACTTTTGGCCAAACGATCTGCAAGTCCGTGTAGAGCCTGGTATTATCTATGACAACCTAAACCACTACTTAAAAAATGATGGGCTCTTTTTCCCTCCTTCTCCCGGCGGGTCAGGAGATATAGCCACAATTGGCGGTATGGTTTCAACCAATGCAAGCGGTATCTATTCAGTCAAGTATGGTGGAACTCGTGCGTACATACTTGAACTTGAGGTCGTTACTGGTGAAGGTGAGATTATCCGAATCGGCAACCGTGCAATAAAACGATCTAGCGGGTACAACCTTGTCGACCTCATTTCAGGTTCAGAAGGAACTCTGGCCATCATTACTTCTGTTACGCTCAAGCTAGCTGGGCTACCTGAAAGCCGACTCAAAGAGGCATACCGATTTCCTGATGAACTTTCAGCATCAAAAGCAGTATCTGAAATATGCCGTTATGGTCTAGATTTAGCCGCGATAGAATTCCTCGACCGTGCCGTCATTGACGCTCTTAATCAATTGAAAAGCTACAATATACCGAACACACCTATACTGTTTCTCGAATATCATGGCCCTGAGTCCACTACCTCAGCAAACGCCTCCCTAACTGGCGATATCTGTACTGAATTAGGTGGATCGAAGCTTGTCCTTGCTGACAATCAAAACCCATGGGAAATACGACACTGGGCTACTGAGGCTATCAAGCATAGGAAGCCAGGCTACGCAATACTCCGCAATGATGTTGCCTTTCCTATTTCGCACTTGGCAGAAATGGTTGAGTTTTGTCATACGACTGCCAAAGAGCATGGAATTACCATGCATACGTTCGGCCATGTCGGTCTTGGTCTTCTTCACGCTTTGATGCTTGCTCGGAGAGATAATAAAGCTGAGTGGGAGTCTGCACAGAAGATAAACAACGCGATTATCCGCAAGACAATCCAACTTGGGGGAACAGTATCTGGTGAACATGGTATTGGACTCGGCCACAAACAGCTCTTTATTGAGGAGCATGGCTTGTCAGTAGAGCTAATGAAGAAAATCAAAAGCCAATTTGACCCTGACTCTATTCTCAACCCCGGTAAGATCTTCGACCTTTAACGTGCTCTTAATCGAACCAATCTGCAAAATTCTTGCTTATTGCTGTTTTCCTCAGCTTGATGCTTGACGAAACTGGTTCATTGATATATGTTTAGAGGATATTGGAACTTTAGACACACCATTAGGATATAACTGATAATGATGACAAAGTTACTTACATATTGTTTCCTTTTTATCGTTCTAATGCCTACTGCTCAAAGCGAACCCCGCCTTGTCTCTACTTCCCCTTTCTTCGATTTTGGCTCTATACCTCGTGATGCGGTCCTTGAACATCATTTCTGGATCAAATCTGTCGGAAGTGACACAATTAAGATTTCTGAAATCAAAACAGGTTGCTCATGTGCCTTAGTAACGCAGAAAGTTGATATAATCCCTCCTGGTGATTCTGTGGAGATTGGTATCCGTTGGGATGCAAAACGCCTCCGTGGCTCTATTAGCCGTTCACCCCGTATCTATTACAATGGTATTGAACAGCCACTGAGAGTACATATGCAAGGGACAGTTCTGACTCGTGCTGATTCTGCCCGCCCAGTAGCCAGTATCCCTTACAAATTTGAATTTGGCAAAATAGGGTCAAATGATATTGACAGCATCTCTTTTGAACTACGAAACTATTCCAATCAAGACCTTACAATTACTAAGTTGTCCAAACAACGAACTGAATTCAAGCTTTACTTGCCCGAATCTGTTCCTGCTGGAGGATCGAGTAAAGGATATGTATTGCTAAACAATGCATACCGAGATAAAGAGTTTGCAACATCAATTACTTTGCAAACAGATGACCATCACATGAGTACATTAACTATACCGGTAAAACGAAAGATTTATAAATAACATAAGTTGTCGATACTTAGACAGGAAGTGGTATGAACAAGCTAATAAAACAAGAAAGGACATTCGAAGAGTAATGAAACGATCAATTGCCATTGTAATAGTATTAATCGTATGCTTCGGCCTTTCAGCCTTTGCGGCGCCTCGTCTTACAATTGACGAGCCAAAGTT
>JAJRUL010000240.1 GCA_024277795.1 Candidatus Zixiibacteriota bacterium | reverse complement strand
GGTTCTCGGGAAAGTATACATCAAACCCGAGTGCTCGCAAAATTTCAGCAGGTCCTGCTGAGGTACACCAGGCAATAGGTGACTTCATTCCGATGAAGTAGTCTCGTAAAAGATCTTTCAGCTTCGCTTGTGCCTGTAGCTTTCTCATGACTCCTCGATCTCAATAACATACGCTGTCTCATCGTCAATCAGACCGTCACCCATCCCGTATAGTGCGTTGATATTCGCCTCGAATACTCTGGCCACAACGTTCGGAGCGAGTTTCATCGACGGTGTTAATTCTTCACGTTCGATAGACAACTCATAGTCCATCAACATTGCACCTTGTATTTTTGCATACTTCGTGTCAATCATATCATTCATTTTCTTGAGGCAATGACCGAGGCACTTTGCCAGATCTTCACAACCATCAGTACATTTACATCCCGATGGTAGATCAGAAAGCTCACCATCGTTTGACATAATTCGCTTATTTGGAAATAGCAGGACGACAGGATGTTCTCTCCCTGACCCTACAACAAAGGCATGTGACAAATATGGACAGTCTCGAGTTACAAGCCCTTCGATTTCGGAAGGAACAACTTTTTCAGCATTCATTAACTTGAAAATGCGATCTTTTCTCGAGATCAGTTTCAACCCTGTCTCTGTAAAAGCACCGATATCACCCGTATGAAACCAACCATCCTCTTTGAGTACACGTTCGGTCTCTTCAGGGTTGTCAAAGTATCCTTTCATCACATTCGGACCTTTAACTAAAATCTCATCTTCATCTGACAGAGCAAGTGAGACTCCCGCAATCGGTTTACCGACAATACCGACTACTCTCGGTAGCTTCGGGTCTGTCACAGTACAGCATCGCGATGTTTCAGTCAGCCCCCAACCTTCATAGATCGGAATGTTTCTTTTCTCAAACATATCTGAAATATTCTTAGGCAGAGGTGCCGCTGCAGTAAAAACCATACGAAGCTCATCATGAAAGATTATCTTTTCTGCTTTAGCATCTTGCATCGCATACGATGCAATCTCTTGGTATACTTTTGGTACTGAGAAAAACATTGTCGGCTTAACTTTTTTCCAGTTATCGATGAGAATATCTGTATTCTTGCCGTAGCCATGTTCTAAAGATAGCACAGCACCATTTGTAATTGCCGAATATTTTTCATAGATTCCGCCAAAGCTATGATGCCACGGCAGGAACGATAAGAAGCGGTCACTACTATTGACATTCCATTGAACAGACATAGCGGCCTGTTGCGACAGGATATTCCGATGAGTGAGCATAACACATTTCGGTTTCCCCATCGTTCCCGATGTAAACATCATTAGTGAAACAGTATCAGGTTCTGTCTCTTCACCGAGGACTGTCGGGTCGGAGAGATTGTCATCCATCAGCTCTGATAACGATATGCAGTTTGCACTTCTCTCTGTTTCAAGTGGATCGAAATGGATTATTTTATCAAACTCTAACGTATTCTCAATCTTATCAAACTGTTTCTGATTCGCTGTCACAACAAATTTCGGTCGGCAGAACCGTACCAGCCTATTAGCTTGTTCGGGTGGATATCCCGCAAAGATAGGTACAAAAACTGCCCCCATCCCCATTACGGCCATCTCAAGCTCTAACATCTCACGACGATTGCGCGACATAACAGCAATACGGTCGCCTGCCATAAAACCAAGTTGCCCCAAACCGAGTTGAATTGATTTAATATCTTTCTGAAATTGTTTCCAACTCAGCGGAACATAATCACCACCTTGCACTTCTTGATACACTGTTTTTGTGCTAAACTTCTTAGCATTCTCATTTATCATCTGTGCTATATTCGCCGGATAGGCAGGCAGTTCCCCCTCACCGATCCACACATCAGCAGTCATGCAGTTGCCACCCCAAGTAGTTTGTAATGTCTGAATCCACCCCAAATAGCCGCACCGATTGCTCCCGCCCCAACTGCTGAAGTAGAAGCCGCAATCTTCAGATTCAGATTTCGCTCATCCGACAACTCATTCATCATGGCAACCAATCCAACATCTTGTGCCATCCCACCTGTCACATAGACAGGTGATTCAACTTTGAGTCGACTTAACAAACTCACAACTCGACGGGCAATTGATTCGTGAATTCCTTTGACAATATCAGGAGTCTTCATCCCTTGTGCGACCATATTGATCACATCGGTCTCCGCCAACACAGCACATATACCGCTCAATTTAGCAGGTTCTTTAGATTCCAACGAAAGCGGACCGACTTCATCAATAGTAATGCCCAAATAGCGAGTTATGTTTTCAAGAAATTGCCCTGAACCCGATGCACATTGTCCTGTCATCGCATAATTTTTTACCCTTGCACCTGCTTCAAGTGACATCACTTTACAAAACAACGCCCCCATATCAACAACAGTCCGTGCATCAGGATGAAAATGATACGCCCCTCGGGAATGTGAGGTAATACTGTAGAAATGTCCTCTTTTTCTCTCAACAAGCTCTCCCTCACCAGTCGAGGCGACATAGAGCAAATCATCATAGAGCATATCATGCTTTTTAAGGAGGTTATCAACAGCCATATTGATAAGTTGTGTCGGATTGCGTTTGCGAATTTTCTCTACTACAAGATCAACAACAACGGGAGTGTCGCTGTATTCAACTAACGCCATCTTGATATAACTGCTACCGACATCTATGCCTAACGTGTAATCCATCGTTATTCTTTCCTCCGCGAACTATACAAGGCGGCACCGAGTGCACCCATGAATATCGAATCTGAATGATTGTTGATTGTCATCTCACCGTAGTTTTGTGAGACCATCTGCCCGACATATTTGACAACAGCTTGATTTCTTGCCACTCCACCAGTAAAAGTAAACTCATTACGCACTCCGCCCGAACGTGCCAATAACGAGAATGCTCTTTGCACAATCGCTTTGTGCAAACCAGCAAGGATATTTTCCTTTTTCTCTCCAAGATTCAAGTATTCCCGAAGTTCTGCACCCGCAAACACAGTACAGGTACTGCAGATATTTGCTTCGTATGTTGCGTTCATTGCCAGAGGCCCCAATTCGCCAACCCCTATACTCATCTCGTCAGCAATGTATCCTAAATACCGACCGCATCCTGCAGCACAACGATCATTCATTTGAAAACTTGTAACCAAGCCATATCGATCAACTTGAATTGCTTTTGTGTCCTGTCCGCCAATATCCAAAACAGTTCTTGTTTTCGGAAAACAAGCATGAGCACCCATCGCATGACACAATATCTCAGACTTAATATGCTTCTCTTCAAACGGCAATAATTGTCGACCGTACCCTGTGCCAATATAGTCAGTTGGTTTGAGAGTCAGCTCTTCGACTTCGCTGAGGTATTTTCTAAAACTGGCATTATTGGCAATCTCACTATCCGGTAAACTCTTGATCGCATCTTCGATCAGATCAGCAAATTCAAGACCAAGCATTTCATTTTCAACAGGTGTAATAGATCGATCATAAAGGGCGACTAATTGATCGTAAAGATCCTTTGCCTCGTTTGCTATCGTTTCCATATAGGCTGTGCTGAAAAGATCACGGAAAAAATCTGATGTCTGTGAAATCTCTCCTGAGAGAAATTTTTCCTTCAATCCTGATAAAATTCCCGCCTTGACCCGATCTAAAACCGTAGCCATCTTAGCTGAAAGGTCTTTGTCTTCTACCAAAGAAGCATTTTCATTCATCACCTCAAAGAGACGATGAAATCGTGCTTCAAATTGACGGAGATGAAATCTGTTCTCAAGATGTGAAATAACTTCAGTCCATTCATCCCCTTTGGCAGTTCCGTCCTGAAGTTTTCGCTGTAGGAGAGTAAACCGAGAATTAAACTCAGCTTCATTCTGTGCAATCTGTGCCGCTACTTCGTAGTTTGATCTGGTATTGGTTATCCCGCGTCCGATAATATCACCGTTACCGTCAATAATAACGGCTTTTGACGTTGTTGAGCCAAGATCAATTCCAAGATATATCTGCATCTACTTCCTCACACTATCAGATCAAACAATCACGTTAACACATCATCTGGCAACATATCATCATCAACTATAAACGACTTCCTCTGTTCAAGCATCTGAAAGAATGAATCGAGGCGGTTCTTGATATTTGAATATGAATAGTAACGGGGATCAACAAGATCAGTCTCAATAAACCCAACAGGTATTTCAAGCCTCTCTTCCAAATCGCGCATCATTACCAATTGTCCAGCAGAGAATGAATTGCAACTCTTGATTGAATTAACTAAAAAACCGTTTGCCTTATATTTCTTGATAAAACTCTCAATTAGATCAATTCGTTGTGGGATATTTCTGTTTGTGTAACAACCGAGACAATATTCAGCCATACTCCCTAATGGATCCGTGGAGCTATGACGGAAATCATCATCATAGACTCCCCCCACTCTGGTATATGTCGAGCCGACAAAAACAGCTCCCATTTCATAGAAAAGTTTCCAAAAACCTCTGAAATGAGTCCAATTCGGCGGTCCCTCGACAACAAGTCGATACTTTTCTTCTTTCATGTACCCATCAGGAGTAATCGGCCCGAGTTTATTAGCAACTCGATACTCTACCTCTTTAAGCAATTCCTGATAATACTCAAGACAATCTTCACTCCCACGAAAAGCGGTAAAGATCGGGCCAATATAATACACACCACCGAAGTAAGCATCGATTGGAGACGGTGTATTCTTTGCTGAATCGAATACTTGTATCAGCAAATCTTCAGCTTTGGCGGACAGATCGAGCTTCTCACCGAGTTTGTCATAATCGAGTTTGTTCCCGCTCACTTTTTCAAAGATCGGAATTACATCTTTCTCTAACTGATCTTTAATATATTTAACTGCATGTGGTTCGATCTTCCCTCCCTCTTGATATGGAATATGAAGCATTGCCACTTCCGCATTCGGATATAATTGCTTCAGATTCTCAAACCACTTCATAAAAACGAAACATCCCGTATAACTCAAAAGCAGTATATCAGGCGGAGGTAACTGCTGTCCTGTTGGGCCGATATTCCCTTGAAGCATCATTCCAATATCACACTTCACATAGGAACAGACATCTTCAGAGTACCCCATATCCTCAGCTTCATGAATATACTCTTTGGATTTTTGACGCATCCCTGACTGAAGGGAATTAATCTCAGGATAGACTGGAAGCATATCGAAAGCATAGATCAATTCTGTGAGATTACCGGGGACAAACGTATATGCGACTTTTTTTCCAGATTCCTTCACCTGAGAGAGTTCGATAAATTGATCAGCAAGCATATGCTTCTGCTTGATCATACTATTTTCTTTTTGTATTTCCATGCGTGCTATTCCCAAAGCTTAATCATATCGGCAAACGTGCCGGCCTGTTCTTTGATTACATGAAATTGCCCGAGGTTCTCATGATATTGAAAGCTTGTATGTTTGATATGGTGTTTCGTAAGAGCCTTTTCCATTAGTGGTCGATCTAACAAGGCAGGGTCGCAAAAGCTCGGAGCACAGAAGATAACGCCGTCCGCCTTAAGATCCCTAACTTGTTCCGCAAGAAGTTCTCCTTTCGGTTGGTCACCTTCATATACTGCCGATGAAAATGTACTTTTGTGTAAATACATATCGATAAGACTTTCCAAGGGATCTGAACTGTTCTCGGGAATGTCTTCAGGAAACCAAAAATGTCCAAGTTGGAAATCATCTTCAACAATATAACAACCTGCATTCTCAATTGTCTTAATCAATCCTAAAGGGGGCTGTTCACAGAATGATCCCGTAGCAATCACCTTGATCTTATCCTCCGGCATAACGTCAATCTTATCTACAAGCTCGATAAGTTTCTCAAGATAGTCGTTATGATCTTCTACTGACATAGTATTCCCAGCACGAAGGACCAAATAGTAATCAACAGCCGAAATATTCTGTGGGCGATCTCTCTTTATCTCTCTCAGATCTTTTAACAACTGCCTATTCTTGTTGTAGAGCTTAATCGCATCGTTCAGTTTTTTCGGTTCCATCTTTTTACCGTTCAGCCCCTGAAGATCGGCAATCAGCCGATCTAACTCCGAACGATAGAATTCTCCGCCGATATTCTTTTGGAAATTCTGTGGAAAATCGAGATACCGTACAAACTTATCTTTTAACTGTAATTTGAAAATGCCTGAAAGATTTCTGATAACATCACATATTGATGGAAATATAAAACCGTCAAAACCAGTAAAGTTGCCATTGAGAGCAAGTTCAACGACAGTACGTGGTAAATGACAGATATATGATTGAAAATACGCATCCCCTTTAATAACGGGAAGACGATCTCCTGCGCCAAAAATACCTACAGGCAACATTCCTAACGCATGCAAAATCTCTTTAGGAATATATATTGGAAGGAAACCAATAACTCGTCTCGATTTATCTTTCGATTTCCACTTTGAAGCATACTCAAAAGAGAGATCTTCAAACAGATCTCGTGCTGTTTGAATCATTGATGCGTAAGCTTTATCTTTCAAGGATATCCTTTCCTTTCAAATACGTATCAATCAGCAGTGTCAACCTCAGAGCAGAAGCAACTGTCACTTCCTCAACCGAATACTCCTGCGGAACAGCAATATACTCACAAGATAGGGAATCCCAGCCACAGAAGCAAGACTACTTCAGACCTGATAACAAATTGTCAGTCTCTCACGACCCTAAAGTGATCCTCGCTAAATTGATCGCAATATCTCTAAACAGTTAACACTTTCTTAGCATCTGCACCGATAACACCAAAACGACACAGATCACTCTTCATGAACTCAGCAGAATGTTTTGCCTGAACTGTAACCGCCTCATCAAGTGAAGCCTGACACGCATTCTGGACACATTGCATTATAGCTTTTCGGGAAGCTTCAAAAGCACTATTCCCTGAATCAGGTAATCCAAATTCAGAAATAGCCATCTTCATAGACTCACTCTTGATTTTCCTCTGAGAAAGATTATGATCTCCACCAGAAGCAATATCCCAGACAGTCTTCAAACAATCTTCAATCGACCCGCTATAGTCAACTAACCAACCGACAGCATCTTTGCTTCCTACTGCCTTTCCCGTCAATAATAATTCAAACAACTTAGGCCAGTCACTACTCTCAGCCTTTCGGAATGGCCAATGACATCCCTCCATACCTGGGATTACCGGCAATGTCACCTCTGGCATTCCAACCTGAGTCGCTTCATTCGCAACCAGATAATGACAATGCATCATCAGTTCGAGCATTCCCCCGAGACATCGTTTTCCGTTTATAAAACCGACTGACACGTTGAATTCATCATTAAACCGTCGTGCTGTACGAGACCAATTGAGTGAGATCGCATACCCGCTCTTCTCATCATGCAAAGCAGGATAAAACTCGCTGGTATCAGCCCCAACCAATTGAGTCGCGATATGAAAATCTCCACTTAGTATCACACGATCGATCGACTCAGCCTTGAGCCAATCAATTGCCCGATTCAACTCAGCATCAACATCACTGTTATAACTCTCTCTGTTGATCGAAATCAAGCCAACGGTGCCGTCATGTTCCGCATTAACATAGAGCTGTTGCCATTCAGGTTCTTCGATTTTCTTCAAAACTTCAGGATACCAACAACCACCGCCTGCCGATGGACAGAGTTTGTGGTATGTCTCTACTCTCGAAATCGCCTCATCGGCGCCAATCTTCCGAATCATTGCGAGAATACCCGATCTAAACTGGGCACAAATCTCACCAATCGCGTTAATATGTGAAAGATGTCCGCGTTGTTCATGCAACATAAGGCTCGTCATCTGCACAAGCGGACCTAAGATCCACGTCTTCATCTCATCCTCCTCACTCTCGGTGAGGGTCCAGTTGACTAACGGGCGGAAATGATTCAGTGGATACCAGTTTTGACCGCTATCTTTACGATAAGTCAATTCATCAGTCGGTCTAAACAGCTCGCCATAATGCTCTGCGAGATGATGCAGACAGGACCAGGTAAGAAAGTTCGCTCCCTTAGCACCGATCGCATCATGGGCACGGAACGGATTCGGCCCAAACTGACGCCTTACATACTTATCTATCTTCCAAACTGGCATATTCGAAGCATGATGATATTGCAGAGAAGCATGAGTAATCCCGCAGAAGAGCACATCAAGGATGAACGACCAATAGTCTCCAACCTCAAGTGGGATCATCCCAAGCGACCAGAATAATCTGGTTACAGCAGAAGGTTTATCCTCTACGATCTCCCATATTTTGTTGATTTGATGTGGAAAAGCAGGGTGTGCAATCCCTACACCAAGTTCAGAGCTAGGGAATCCTGAGGTGACCGAACGTATCTCAACCGACGGAAAACTCTCTCTAAATACGCTATAATGCTTCTTCTTTACTTCGAGTATCTCTGGGATTGCTTCAAGAAGAAATCTCGGATTCATTGACTTCAACTTTGCAGGTAATCTGTTTCCATCGTAATGCATCCGGATCACATTTGACATGATATCCATAGCATTCCTCGGCCCAAAAGAGCCTTCCAGCCCTTTATACTGCATCCCTATGCCATCTTGTGCACCGGGAAAATCGAGTGCAACAATCGGCACATCATATGACAACAGGCGTGATCCAATCTGCATTGTCTTCCCTGCACCGACTATGCCATTTGCACCCGATATTACAAAAGCTCCACGATCTGATGATTTGCCGAACACCTCATCGACCAAATCTTCTGTCCTGGCTGGCATTGTGCCATTCTTGAAAATGTCAATGACATTACCCAACCCCATAGTATCTAAAGTAGATTGTCTGAGTGTCTTCATCATTATTTCCCTCCGTCAGTGACTTTGAGAATCGTTGCAATTCCAACATCTCCCGCGGCACAACCAAAAATCAATACATACCCACCGCCAAGACTAACCGCCTCCTCCAGTGCTTCTATAATCACTCGAGTCAATGTCGGACCTTGCGGATGTCCCCAAACCAGAGGACAACCAGTCTTATTCATCTTTTTCCAGTCGTATTTCAGTTCTTTAGCAAAAACTACATCATTGACGGCAAACGGGTTATGGTTCTTCACGACTGTCATATCAGCCATGGTCAAGCCCGTGCTTTGTAACAGCTTTTGAACGGCCATTCCAGGGGATTCAGGCATTAGGGATGGATAGGTTCGAACCTCCGCTTTCCCGACAAACTGAATGTCTATCTCTGGTCGTGGGCTTAGTTCCTGAGCCTTCTCTTTGGTTGTTACAAGCAGAGTTGCCATCCCGTCAGAAGCGTGGGTCTGCGTCCCTCCTGTTACACAACTATCCAACTCGGGCATTGCACGCATCTCATTGAGTGATATATTCTTCACACCGTAATCATCATCAATTTTCCCTAAAAACTTCCCCTGCACATTCAGAACCTCAAGCGGAACCATAATGTTATCAAAAAAGTTTGTCTCTTTTGTTTGGAAATACTGATCATAACGATATGCCGCCAATTCATCAACTTCACGTCGATCGACTTTGTATTTTCTGGCGGCATTCCCTGCACAAGCCATCATTGCCCCACCAGTAGCAGGATCAAACCCGAAATTGTCCCAGACATCAGCCAAGGCATGAGTTCGTTCATGGGCCCGCCTTTCAGGGAAAACTCCTACGGGAGAATCAGAAGTACGATCAAATGTAAGCACGCCAACAACATCATGAGAATTGCCGTGCACCTCAGCCGCCGCTACTACAACTGCCTGTAGCCCTGTTGCACACGCCTGCTCAACATGGTAACCGGGAATCCGATGGTCAAGACAGCTCGCAACCAACGGTGCAGTCCAAAATTTCCAATGCCACGGGATAGTCGATCCGATGACAAGATATTCGAGTTCGCTTTTCGGGATTCTACGTAAACCGAGAATCCGATTCATAGATTCACCGGCAAACTGTCCTATATTCACTTCAGCCAAAGCCGAGGTCTGCCATGCCGGAAAATAACTACTTCCCCATGTTCCATAGGGAATCCGCGCTCTTGAGAACATTTGAGTGTCACTATTCATCTATGCACCTCACAAGATTATGCGAAATAATTCACAATTTCATCTTGCTAACATAGGGCATAGAATCGACAAAAGCAACTGCAAGCGATCTCGTTCTGAAGGCAATTTTGCATTATCTCTAACTACAAATACGTCTACCACAAAAAAGACAGTACCCTACCAAGAGCTTCGCTCATAATAGGGTAATTGTGTTAGTTAAATCTACTATTTATAAAAGTTAAAGTTTGCTTTGTGTTGAGTTCTGAGGTCGATGGTCCAGTCCGAATGTAAAATCGCTCAACATTGCCATCCTTCACAAATACAGCCACCGGAGCCTTACCACACTTGATGACCATCACACGGGTACTGTCGTAATCTTCAAAATGTACGTGCATATGGGTCATCGCCTGTGGTCCCATTCGGTCCTTAACGATATTGACCAAGTGCAGACTCATCTTATCTTCGTTAGGGAATCCATCTACGCTGATATCTGCCGGGGTGCCGTCATCATACACACCAACTATTAGCGTGCCACCAGCTGTATTCAGAAAGCCTGCTATCGTCTTGAGAACTGAGAGTTCCATCCGGGGGTCTTTGTTGCCAGTGTGGAGATTTGTCCTAAGCGTAGTTTTGAATTCAACTGCTTCTGATTCACCATTCACAATGATCTGATCCAGATCCAACTCTTGCGATCCGGCTTCCTTGGCTGGTTTTGTTGTTAGAGTCTTGTATCCCTCAGCGATAATCTGAGCCATCAATTCTCGCCGTTGTTCAAGGAAGTCTTTGTATTCAAGGTGCTCCCAATTCTCAGGTAGCGCATGCCAGTGATACATCTGAGCCAACTCATCAACGCCGAATCGAGTCTTGAAATTCGGCACATACTCTGAGGGTGGTTGGTCTGAAATTTTGATATTATCACCCCATTCGACAAATGCATAGTTGGCGATCTGGTTGGTATCCCGAGTACTGGTTATGTTGAGACTCTTCAGATACGCTTTAGGAAATAGGTGATGCCGCTCGACTGCAGATTTATTCCCCTGTACAGACGGATCGAGTAAATCAGACATCTTCACCTTGGAGAATAATGCTTTCGCATCCAGAAGAATCAAAGCAGCCTGATATGCAAATAATGAGGGGCTGCGCGGTGAAGATGTCGCCAAATCATTAGGTAAAGTAACATTCCAGTAATCTGTAGTCAGGATTACATCGCACACTTTTTCAAGAATGTTGAGAAATTCTTTACCATCCGTTACATTACGAAATCTTGCTAAGTCGAATTCCATTGCCGATTCAGGAGAACCCGTAAACCTACCAGTGACACTTGACATATAAAACCAACGCGAAATCACTCTTCTCAAGTTAAATTCATCAATGCTATATTCGGTGCGACCAATCAGATACAACATATAAGAGAATAGCAGGTTGTTCTGCGAACTGATATACTTGCCACTTCTATAACCAGCCATGCGAATGCAATTCATGAAATCATGCCAGTACTGAAGGTTCAAGACTTTTGTCTGGGCATTCTTCATAATTTCAAACTGTTCTATCCGTCGCTCTTCACTGAATTTCTCTGTTTCGAGGTCCTTTCCTCGAAGGATAGAATAAACATAACGGAGTCGGGCGCGTTTGAATGCCACACCAACGGTTACACGAAGAAGTTGGTTAGGATCGGGTTCAATAAAGTAATTAAACGGTGAAGCACCTGCCTTGGAAGGTTGCCGTGATTCTCTGCAAAACAACTCCAATTCCGTTCGTCCTTCATCCCAGAATACTGACATCAGTGTGAGAATAAAATCAGCCTGGTTAAGAGGGGTACCTTTGCTGTTAATGCGGACAAAAACATCAGAAACGTTTTCAACTGATATGTTTGTGTCCAATTCTAACGCCGTAAAAGGAAAACTCAAGAGTCCATGGAGTTTGGTAATTGCTTTCTGGATTCTCTTCTTCTCATCATCCTTGATTTCTCTGGATTCACTCAATCCAGATAGGTAGTTTTCTACGACTTCAAAGAGATCTGTTTTCGTACTCCATAGTAGTGAAATATCGGGAATATAGGTTTTGTCACGACGTATAGCTGCGTCAGCAACCTCAAACTTTTCCTCAATTGGATTGAATGCGACTGAAATCTTCTCGCTTTCATAGTTGTCCCGAATTACAGGGATTCCTTTGACAACAGCATATAATGAAGTTAATCTCTGTTGACCGTCGACAATGACAAGTCGTGGTGGCTTTTGTTTTTGATCTACCCCGATTGTTCGGTCATCAGTCGCTAAACCATTCTGCCAAAGCAGTAGATATCCAACGGGATAGCCTTTGTACATAGAATCAAACAGGTCTCGAACCTTAGTATTCTTCCATACAAATGGTCGTTGGATATCTGGCAAACCAATCTCGCCAAGTGCAATATATTCGACTAGTTTAGATAGATCGTAATCTACTTTTGCAAAGACAGTATCACTCATATAGAGCTCATGTCAAGAGTTGTGTAAATTGTTTTTTCAAGCAGCGTCTCTTTCGGTCTGATTCTTCTTCGTCCTGACCACGATTCCGTCTTCAAACTTCACTCCATCAAGAACTTGTCGCACCA
The DNA here is from genome assembly GCA_024277795.1 of Candidatus Zixiibacteriota bacterium. Taxonomy (GTDB): domain Bacteria; phylum Zixibacteria; class MSB-5A5; order GN15; family FEB-12; genus JAJRUL01. The sequence goes on along the minus strand of JAJRUL010000240.1, from coordinate 9 downwards.
AGTGGGGCG
>JAJRUL010000239.1 GCA_024277795.1 Candidatus Zixiibacteriota bacterium | reverse complement strand
GTGGTGAAACTTGAAATCTTCAATGTGATGGGACAGAATGTCACAACGTTAGCCGACCGCTATTATGAAGCGGGTCAGCATGTTGTAACATGGAACGGTAACAGTTCAGCCAGCGGTATTTACTTCTACCGTCTGACTGCCGGTGAGTTTGTCGAGACGAAGAAGATGCTATTGCTTAAGTAGCATGTGATTTATCATTGGGGGAGATTGGGAGTGGGGAACTATGATGGCAGGTAGCAATACCTGCCTTCTTTATTCTATTATATATTTTAGATTATTCAAAAACCGATCAGGTACAAGGTGAGCATAGATCATTGTATGTCAAGAGAATGCAATTGTCAGGTGACAATATGGCGGAGAGGCAGGGATTCGAACCCTGGATAGGGGTTGCCTATACACACTTTCCAGGCGTGCGCCTTCAGCCGCTCGGCCACCTCTCCACATAAATGAACATTCAAGCTATGCTTGAATCGGACAATAATGTAATAGATTTGCCCTTAAAAACAAGAACGAAATCAATACACAGCAGGTACACGAACAGGTTAGTTGTCTGTTTCTATTAGCTGATGGTATGATGTGAAAAAACGACGGATTGCTATTGCAACTGCTATTATTGAAGTCAATGTTACAGCCATTAAGAGCATATAGGCGACTATAATTTGTAGATATACTGCATCAAGTGGTTCAGCACCTGCTAAGATCATACCTGTCATAGCGCCCGGTAGGGCGACAATTCCGACAGTCTTCATAAAATTCAAAATAGATATCATCCCTGTACGTGCAGATTCACGAACGATCGAACGGGTCGCAACCTGCCAAGTTTTTCCCAATGCAAGCGCACTTTCTACCGCGAGTTTTTGTTGTGAGAGATCAGCTCCAAGGCGGGTAAGAGACAGGGCGGCGGCATTCATCGAATTACTGATAATCATGCCTCCCAATGGTATTATGTAGCTTGCTTGAAACGGAATGACCAATAGCGACATAAGACCGATCGTGATAAGTGAGCCTATAGACATTGCAAGAAACAAGATGGGAAAGGATTTTCGTATTTCTCTAACCGACCCTGAAGCGGCGTGAGCTCCGACTAAAGTCATAATGATGAGTACCAGCGCAATCAACCATGCTGAATCGATGTCAAAGATGATTTTTAGTGCATATCCGACTGCTACGAGTTGAGCAAACGTTCTGACTGACCCGATTGCCATATCCTTTGCTACCGGAAGTTTCCAAAACCTGCTTATTGCGATTGAAATTAAAACAAGTAGCGCGGAATATCCGACTTGCGTCAGATTGGGGGAGACCATCTTATCACTAGTTGTCGTTGCCAATATAGACAATAATGGGGTGCTTAATACAGAGTAGCTCATAGTAAATCTCTCGATCTGTATTGTCTGCCGAGTTGTGTTGAGGGATTGTTTATAACGTGCTCAACATGACCTGTTTCGATCAATTTTCCATCGACAAGTAAAAGGGATTCTCCACCCATACGAAGTGCTTGATCCGGGTTGTGAGTGACCATGATAACAGTGAGGTTTGTAAGGTTAATTATTTCTTTGATAGTTTGTTCGATTGCTTCAGTAATGCTCGGGTCGAGTGCTGATGTTGGTTCATCGAGCAGGGCGACTAATGGTTTTGTAGCCAGTAGTCGTGCGAGTGCAACTCTCTGTTTTTCGCCAACTGATAATTTGGGTACTGGTTCATGGAGGCGTGATGCATTGATTTGAACTATTTCTAATAGGTGTTTCTGTTCGTCGATCGAAAGACTTCTGTTGGCAAAAAGGAGGTTATCAGAAATTGTCTTTTCAAACAGATGAGGGGTTTGAAATAGGAATCCAATCTGACAACGGAGATGTTCAGGCTTGTATTCACGAGCAGGCTTTCCATTTAGGAGGACTGTTCCGTCGGTTGGTTCATCAAGACGATTAATCAAACGGAGCAATGATGACTTCCCAGCACCTGAGGGGCCGATAATTGTATATGTTTTCCCAGCTAGGAAATCAAAGGAGATATTGTCGAGTATTTTTCTCTTTTTGATTTCACGGCTGAGAGAGTTGAGAGAGAGAAGCGGAGCTTGTTCGCTCACGATTCATTCTCCTTTGGTTTTTCCTCAAAATAGACAAAGCGATTGAGCAGATTAATATAATCAGTCCAGCCTGATTTTCCCTGTTTTTTTCGTATTCTATCCAAAGCACCCATTTTCGAATCGATCTCATCACAATAATAAATCACAAATGCTTCGGGTATCATCGGTTGAACTGGAGTATCAAATTCCCCTTGATGGGAGAGAATGAGATGGCGCAGTTTGGTCAGCAGGAGGGGAGGGAATGCCTCAATTTTGCTTGCTCGTTCACATATCCAGTAATCAGCAATACAAATATGCCCGACCAACCTTCCCTCGTCGGTATAGTCGATTGTTGCATTCATGGTATAGGTGTTCATTTTGCCAATATCGTGAAATAGTCCTGCAAAAATAAGATAGTCTCGATTTAGTGACGGGTAGCCACCTGCAACTCGTAGTGCTAGCTCGGCGACATTGGCAGAGTGTTCAGAAAGTCCTCCGACTGTGGCGTGATGCCATAGTTTACCTGCGGCTGTGTTAAGAAACTTTTCAAAGAAACTCTCATCTTCCCAGAACGATTCGACCAGACGGCGGATATAGCTGTTTTCAATCTGTTCGGTCAGGGCTATAATTCGTTGTCGTCGATAGTCGAGCGGTTGGTCTGATTGCGGGAGTAAATTTTCAAGCTGATATTCATCCTCTTGGGCGAGCCTGATTCTGTCAATGGTCAGTTGTGGTTTATTTTGATATTCACCGACAACTGCACGAACTTTTACAACCATGCCTGCTTCAAGATCGGTTAGACAGAAATGATCAGGTTCCCACACAACTCCACCGATACGTCCCGAACTATCACCGAGTTCTAAGGAGACAAAATGACCTCTTGAATACTCCCGAATCGAGCACCGTCGCACTGCAAAAAACGACGTAATTGTATCCCCAGTGGAGAAATCTGCTATTTTTGGCATATCCATACTGTAGTATAGTATGTGATTCTCAGTTCGGCAAGAGGGGTGCAGGAGTACCTATCGCCTTAGAGTTTTTCAATAATCTGTCTATAGCTTGCAGGGTCAGTAGCACCTTCGGTATTGATAATCAATACGTTTGATCTGTCTGAGAGCCCTATCGTATTGCGAGCTTTTTCCAAGTCAGGTTCGTTCAATAATGCGAGCAGACCGCCAAGTCCGGCGGATCCCGATTCACCTGATTCGATCTGTTGGTCGTTATCTCCAGCAAAGTGAAGGAGTTTGATTGCCTGAGTTGCGTAAGTGTCTGGAATTGTTATAAAGAGATCGACTGCATTACGAATGATCGGCCAAGCGACACGAGATGCTGTCCCACAGTTTAATCCTGCCATGATGGTTTTTGGGGAGCCTTTAATCGAAATCAGGCAGTCCTCTTTGTGTGTCGTGGCGCAGGCAGATTCAAAGAGACATGCTGAATTGTTCGGTTCGACTGAAATGATATACGGGCGTTTAGTGGCGACCTGTGTAAAGTAGTATGCTGTTGATGCTGTGATTGCCCCAACTCCTCCTTGAATCAACACGATATCGATATTTTGAAACAACTCTGATTGTTCATTGAAGAGCGTTTGGTAGCCTGCAATCACATGTCGAGGGATTGTTTCGTATCCTTCCCATGACGTGTCAGAAATAATCTGCCAGCCATTCTTGTCGGCAGAAGCGCGAACTTGACGGACTGCATCATCGTATGATCCATCGACGATCACAACCTTTGCTCCTTCATTGCGTATATTTTCGATTCTTGATGAAACTGTGTCAGAAGGCATATAAATTACCGCAGGGAGAGAGAGCCAGCGTGCCATCCGTGCAACTGCTCGTCCGTGATTTCCGTCAGTTGCAGTAGTTAGCGTGATCTGTCGTAGATTGTTCGATGTCGCCAGTTTAGAGATCAGATCGGGCATTTCGGGCAGATTCATGCTCAATTCTTGTTCCAGCCAACACTTTATTGCCCACGATGCACCGAGGATTTTGAACGCTTTAAGATCGAACCGAGTTGATTCATCTTTGACAAGCAAAGAGCCGATATTCAATTTGTTGGCCAGAGCTTTAAGGGTATGCGTAGTCGTTGGGAGATAGTCAGGCAAGGATCTGTGAAAGAGCATGATATTCTTGTCTAAGAACGGCTTCTCAATATCAGATTCCAACACAGGTTTTGATTGGCTGAGCGGATTGGCAAAGAATCTACACATTATGTTACAAATTGCTCCCATTCTTATCTCGCTTGTATTAGTATAAGCGATACTGGTTGCTAAAGACAGTAATCGTTGACATTCTCCACTTGGAGCAACATTACAGAGTTGATATATTGACGGAAATAGATGAAGAAACTAACTCGTTACATTTTGTGTGAACATATTGCGCCGTTCCTGTTCGCATTTTTTACTATCACATTCTTGTTGGTTATTGATTATGTGCCCAAGATCATTGACCATGTTATAGACAAGGATCTGTCAATTTGGGTTGCTCTGGAGCTTGTTGGGTTAAACTTGGCGTGGATGCTCGCACTGTCGGTTCCGATGTCTGTACTTGTGGCAGTCTTGATGGCTTTCGGGAGGTTAACTTCAGATTTTGAAATCACAGCAATGAAAGCTTCAGGGATTAATATGTTGCGGATCATAGTTCCTCTTCTTGTAGCTGGAATGGTGATTACTGTCGGTATGATACAGTTCAATGATCGGATTCTTCCCGATCTGAACAAACAGGCACGCCATTTATGGAGTGATATTGCCGCCATGCGACCTACGCTTATGTTCCGCTCAGGGGTATTTGTTTCGGATATTCCCGGATATCTTGTCTTGATCGATAAAGTGGACCATGCCACTTCGAGAGTTGAAGGTGTGCGAATAACTGATACACGAGATCGGACAAAACCACAGATTATTGTTGCTGAGCATGGATTGATGGAGATGATCAAAGGGGGGACAACGATGCAGTTTACGCTCTACAATGGAGAGCTTCTCTCATTGGATACTGAAGATCCGAGTAACTATCGTCGTTTGGATTTTGGTGAACAGGTTATCACTATCTCGGATGTTGGCAGTGAACTGGTGAGAACAGATACAGAGTATCGAACTGACCGTGAGATGGGAATAGATCAAATGCAGGAGACAGTAGACCGAGCTGTAACTGCAATGGGACCGTTTAGGGAGAAAATAAAAGAATCACTTGCACATCGTATGAATGCAATCCTGTCTGATAGTTTGGCCTACACATTTGATGATACTCTCTCTGCTGTGGCGGCTCATAAGCGAGTCGCACAGCATGCGACAGTACTTTACAGATCGGTCGATAATGCACGTAAGCAAATTGATGCACAAAGAAAAATGATTAATAAATATACGATTGAGATATATAAGAAATACTCAATACCTGCAGCTTCGCTTGCTTTTGTGTTAATAGGTGCACCCTTGGGTGTGATAACCCGTAAGGGTGGGATGGGTGTTGCTATCGCAGTATCAATTCTGCTCTTTGTTATGTATTGGGCTTCTCTCATCGGTGGTGAGGATTTAGCTGATCGTGGGATTATTTCACCTTTTTGGGCTATGTGGGGTGCAAATATTTTACTAGGCGGTTTGGGTTCTTACCTTCTCCACAAAGTAGTAACTGAGAAACCGTTGTTGTCTTGGTTTCGTCATCAGGGTTAGTGTTTACGTATGATTCGACGTTTAGATAGTTACCTGCTGAAAGCGTTTTTTCGATCACTCTTTGTAGTAACGATTGCGATCGGTTTAACTATCATCGTGATAAATATAGTTGAGGAGCTTCGAGATTTTATTGACCATCAAGTTCCTATTATGACGATCCTTGAGTACTATGTCTATTGGGGGGGGTGGGTACTAAAATCGTTCTTCCCGATGTTTGTACTTATCGCTGTTCTCTTTTCTGTTTCGATGTTAGCTCGTCGTAATGAAATCTTAGCAATGAAAGCATCGGGGCTGTCGCTCTATCGTATTGCGTTGCCTTTTCTGACGGTCGCAATGTTACTGTCACTCGGTCATTTCTATTATAATGAGTTCCTATTTCCACCAGCGAACAAAAGACGACTTGAGATTAAAGAGTATACGATTGAACAACGTTCACGTCGAAAGCATACAGATATCAGCAATGTCTATCAACAAATCAAGCCAGGTGATTTTTACCATATCAGCCGATTTAACATTGATCGTAAAGAAGGAAAGTCTATTTCGGTTTACAGGACGCAAAATGATCGAGTCAATGAAATCATAACCGGTAAACGGGTTGTTTATCGTAACCACAAATGGGTAGCTCTTGATGTTACTATTCGTCGTTTCGAAGATACAGTCTCAGTACCTCATCAGGTATTGGATGAATATGTTCTTGAAGATATTACTGATAAACCTGAGGATTTAAGCAAGCCAATCGGTAAACCGGGAGACCTGGGTTTAGAGGAGCTAACACGACGTATTGCTATGATGAAACGAAATGGGCAACCGACTATCCGTGAAGAAGTCGATCTCGGTATTAAATTTGCGTTTCCAGCGGCGACGTTTATTGTAGTGCTTTTATCAATACCTTTTGCTTCTGCACCTGGTCGTGGGGGAATTGCAGTTTCAATATCAGGAGGGTTACTAACTTCACTGGCATATTTTGTGCTTTTTAGAGTGACGCAATCAGCAGGCTACAACGATAAAATTCCGGAGTTTGTTGCGATTTGGGGGGTCAATAGTCTTTTCCTGTTGGGTGGAATTATTGCTATGTTGAAAGCGAGAAAATGATGCCACACCCCGATCATGAGCAGAACAGGAAAATGTGGAATGAAATTGTTGAGATTCATTGGAATCATCCTGACTACCGATTGAATGATTTTCTCAAGGGATGGTCATCGCTTACAACGATTGATCATCAATTCTTGCCTGATGTACGAGGTAAATCACTTTTGCATCTCATGTGCCAATTCGGAATGGACACGCTGTCATGGGCACGCGAAGGTGCGATTGTAACGGGTGTTGATATATCAGATCGCTCAATCGAGCTTGCTGATAAACTCAAGCAGATTGCTAATATCGAAGCAACTTTCATACATTCAGATGTTCTCGAACTAAAAGGGAAAATCAATCAACAGTTTGATATTATCTATCAGTCACGTGGGACACTCAGTTGGCTTGCCGATCTCAATGGTTGGGCTTCGGTTGTAGCTGATCATCTACAATTGGGGGGCAAGTTTCTGCTGATCGACTCGCATCCAGTATCACATCTGTTTCTTGAAGATGACTATGCATATTTTCAGAGTGAGGCGATTCGATATAGTAATGAATGTGATTATTGTGATCGTGACTATCTCATTAAAGAAGAGTCAATAGAGCATCAACATACGATGGCAGATATACTTAATGCTTTGATTGCTGTTGACTTGAAAATTACCGCACTTCATGAATATGACAAGCTCTTTTATGGTTACGAATCAGACTGGGTTGAACGGGATGGATACTGGTATCCTCCTACGGGACCGACACCATATCCTTTGATGTTTGCATTGACTGCAACAAAATGAATACTCTACTTTTCTATCTGTTTTTATTCTGCTTGACAAAGGTAGCATAAACTCCCCTACCTTGAGCTAACTAATTGGGAAATCATCGGATAGAAAGTAGTATGGGATACGAATCATTTATAGCAAAACGATACCTTCATTCAGGTCGTTTCTTCATTTCGGTAGCAACTTGGATTACAATTATCGGTGTCGGGCTTGGGGTTGCAGTTGTTTGCTTTGTCATGTCGATGCACAATGGTTTCGAATCTGAGATTCGTACCCGTCTACTTGGGACTACTTCTCATATTTCTATTTTCCCAGTAGGTTCGCAGTTGATTGAAGATTATATCCCGTTAGTTGATGCAATTGAGTCTATCGATGGAGTTGTTGCGGCCTCGCCGTTTATTTATTACAAAGCGGCTGTTTCCTCACAAACTGCGGGTGACGGTATTATCATCCGTGGGGTAGATATTGATCGTGAAAAGAAAACATCAGATATTGCACACTCAATAAAAGCTGGTGCATATACTTTTGAAGGGCTGAAGACGGAAGATGATACGATTCCAGGGATGATCATAGGAACGCACTTGGCTGAGCGACTTGGTGTCTTTCTCGGATCAACAGTTGTATTGTATTCTCTCAGGGGGGAAGACCTCAAGAAAATGACTCGACCAAGAGTCGCAGAGTTTTATATAACAGGTATCTTGGAAACAGGTGTATTTGAGTTTGATGGACAGATGGCATATATTGCTCTGGAAGCGGCACAAAAGCTTTTTCGGACAGGAGATGCAGTAACCACCATACACTTGAAGCTCGATGATATATATAATGCTGATATGATGGTTCCTGTTATAGACTCAGTAGTCGGGTTTGACTATGACGTGATACCCTGGACTGTGATGCATCGAAATCTCTTTAGCTGGATAGCTATTGAAAAAAAGCTCCTCTTTTTGGGCTTCATCCTCATCGTGTTGGTTGCGGCATTCTCGATTATTTCCACTTTGGTTATGTTGACTATGGAGAAGCGAGAGGAGATCGGGATACTCAAGACGATAGGGGCAACACCGGGTTCGGTCCGTAAGATATTTGTATATAAAGGGTTAGTGATTGCCGCGACAGGTGTTGTAGGTGGCTGGTCGGTAGCTCTGTTGGCTGCATGGTTGCAAAATCATTATGAACTGATAACTCTTCCCCCTGATATCTATTTTATTAGCTATCTTCCAATTGATACTCATCCTTTGGATTTTGCGTATGCAGGTCTACTTACCTTTTTCATTTGTTTCTTGGCGGCACTATATCCTGCCCATCAAGCATCAAAAATGTCTGTAATAGAGGTTTTGAGAAAATAAATACGAAATCAGTTCAAGTTGACATATTATGCTGAACATATATGCGTATAAGAGCTGGAGAACATTAGTCACTAAACGTTTAGGGAGAATTGGCGATATTAAGGGATATACTCACTAGGTGAGCAATAACCTTCTGCGCCTACTACTAAAGTATGGGGCATGACCAACTAATACTGGAGGCGGTAGATTTACACCGTGTATTTGAAACAGCCGAAACCAGCCTGCATGTTCTTAGAGGGATTTCTCTGCAAGTCTATAGGGGAGAAATCGTTAGCATGATTGGTGCATCAGGTGTAGGAAAATCGACATTGTTACATCTTTTGGGTGGTTTGGATAGACCTTCGAAAGGTGCTGTCAAGATTAACGGTGTGAACCTTGTCGATCAGTCTGAAAAGGAGTTGGCACGTTTTAGAAATAAGCATGTTGGCTTTGTTTTTCAGTTTCATTACTTGTTGGAAGATTTTTCCGCATTGGAGAATGTGATGATTCCAATGCTGGTGAGCGATATGAAAAAGCACGAAGCTCAAGAGAAAGCGGAACACATCATAGAGCTTGTTGGTTTAAAGGATAGAGCAAAACATCGCCCCGCTCAATTGTCTGGTGGGGAACAACAAAGGATTGCGGTAGCCCGCGCACTTGCTAATGAGCCAGATCTGGTACTGGCCGATGAACCTTCGGGGAACTTGGATACTAGGACGGGTCAGCAACTACATGAACTTCTCTTCCGCTTGAATCAGGACAGAGCAACGACTTTTGTGATCGCAACCCATAATCGACAGTTAGCTGAAGGTTGTCAAAGAAGCTTGGAAATACGTGAAGGAAACATCTTGGAAACAGGATGAGTCCAGGTGAGGTATATATGAATTGTCAGGATTGTAAAACAAATGAAGCGCATGTCCATTTGACTCAGATTATCAACAATGAAAAAACGACGTTGAATCTGTGCAAGGATTGCGCCGCGGCTAGAGGGTTTCACTCACCGTTAGACAATGTACCGTTTCCCTTAGCAGAAATCCTTTCAGGTTTGGCCGCAAATGTCCCCGCTCATGTAAAAGCGGTCACTGAAGAACAACTCGTTTGCTCTAACTGTGGGCTGGATTTCGAGGGATTCACCAGACAAGGAAGGTTTGGTTGTGGGAGTTGCTATAAAGCATTCAGGGTGCGACTTGAACCGATAATGAGGAAGATTCATGGTGCTTCGTTGCATCGTGGGAATATCCCCGCATCACAGCCGATTGAAGATAACAATGAACATACTATTTCTGTTAAAGAAGAGAATCGTTTAGAAACTGAACTTCGCAAGGCCATAGAGATAGAAGATTTTGAACGGGCGGCCGAAATACGAGATAAGCTTGCAACAATTCGTTGCAAAGTGAAGATTGAACTGTAAGTGAGGGTTGAAAGTTGACTACAATGTTTGATAGTATGGCTAAATCACCGGCTGTCTGGTTATCCGGACATGGGGAAGAGGCAACCGTTGTTCTTTCGACACGGGTACGTCTGGCCAGAAATATAGCTGGATGTAACTTCCCTCCTGCGGCAGATTGTGAAACAAAGAATCGTATCATTGGATACTTTGATTCTGTGCTGACGCGATCTCCGTTACTATCAAAGGGGATCTACCACAAAGCAACTGATGTTTCTGATATTGATCGTGATTTCCTGATAGAAAGACATCTTATCTCTCCTGCATTTCTCAATGGAGATGCGGCCAAGTCTTTGTTTATCAGTACTGATGAGAATGTCTCAGTGATGGTCAATGAAGAGGACCATCTTCGTATTCAAGCGTTATCTTCCGGTCTTGATGCAAGAGGGGCTTATGAATTGGCAACGCAATACGATGCCGAAATAGGACGACACGTAGAATTTGATTATGATCCTGATTTTGGCTATCTGACAGCTTGTCCGACAAATGCAGGCACAGGGATGCGAGCATCTGTACTCATCCATCTGCCTGGATTAGTTTTGACACGTGAGATTGATAAGGTGATCAGTCATATTACCCACAGCGGATTGGTTGTACGTGGTTTTTATGGAGAGGGTTCGGATGTATTGGGCAATCTCTTTCAGATATCAAATCAGACGACACTTGGTGTTACCGAAGGGGAAATCCTTGGGCAGATTCAACGCATCACAACTGAAATTATCGAAAGTGAGGCTGAGTCACGTCAACGGTTAGTCGATGAAGCATCGGATATGATCGAAGATAAAATCTGGCGTGCGTATGGTATCCTTCAGAATGCACGAGTTCTTACTTCTGATGAGGTGATGAACTTGCTTAGTGCTGTACGTTTGGGTCATGCAATGCAGATTATAGATTTTCTTGATATTGCACGTATAAATGAGATCCTGTTGTTATCACAACCGGCACATTTGCAAAAATATTATGGGGCAGACATGGATACTAATCAGCGCGACTTTGTTCGTGCTCAGATGGTTAGGGAAAAGCTCAGGAATGAATAGTACGTTTCGGGTATATTGAATAAGGAATACATTATGTTTGACAATACAGGGAAGGACGGTTCAAAATGAACGAGATGTTTACCGAGAACGCCCGCAAGGCAATTGAATATGCTCGTGACGAGGCTGCACGCTTGCGTCATGATTATATCGGTACTGAACATCTGCTCCTTGGTTTGATTCGTCTGGGTGAAGGACGAGCAGTGGAAATGCTTACCAACCTCGGCCTTGAGATGAATGATCTCAAGACATCAATCGAAGAAGTAGTTCAGCCTTCTGGCGGTACTATGACTATGGGACAACTTCCATTGACAGCACGTGCAAAAAAGACTCTTGAAGTTTCAGGACAAGAAGCACGAGCTTTGAAGTCGAAGGATATTGATACTGAACATGTTCTTCTGGCACTTCTCAAGGATGAAGAGGGAGTTGCGGCACAGGTTCTTTCGACATACGAAATCGACTATAAAGAAGCGTATGAAGAGTTGAAGAACATTCAGAACGGTCGCCCATCTTCATTTAAGAAAAAACGCAAGAAATCAAAAACACCTGCTCTTGATCATTTCGGTCGTGACCTGACAGAACTCGCACGCAGGGGGAGCCTTGATCCAATCATTGGTCGCTCTGATGAAATAGAACGAGTTGCTCAGGTGTTATCTCGTCGCAAGAAGAACAATCCTGTACTCATTGGTGAGCCAGGTGTTGGTAAAACAGCAATAGCTGAAGGGCTTGCTCAACGTATCGTTGAAAACAGAGTACCACAGACTCTTGAGAACAAGCGTGTCGTTACTCTCGATATGGCTTCATTAGTTGCCGGTACGAAGTATCGTGGACAGTTTGAGGAAAGACTAAAGGCAGTCTTAAATGAGATAATCAATGCCAATGATGTGATCATTTTTATTGATGAGATTCATACAATCGTAGGAGCAGGTGGAGCTGAAGGTTCTTTAGACGCTTCCAACATTTTCAAGCCTTCCTTAGCTCGAGGAGAATTGCGTTGTATCGGTGCGACGACGATGAATGAGTATCGCAAGTATATTGAAAAAGATGGTGCTTTGGATCGTCGTTTCCAGACAGTTGTTGTTGAACCGCCATCAGAGGCTGATACGATAAAAATTCTCAAAGGTCTGCGCTCTCGTTATGAAGATCATCATAAGTTGAAGATCTCTGACGAGGCTATTGAAGCGGCAGTCAAGATGTCTAATCGCTATATCTCAGGGAAATTCCAACCCGATAAAGCTATCGATCTGATTGATGAAGCAGGATCGCGTGCACATCTTGCTACGTACACTCGACCAGAAGAATTCGGAGAAGTTGAACAACAGTTGGCTGACTTGCAGAAGAGCAAGGAACAAGCAGTCAAAAATCAAGCATTTGAAACCGCTGCTCAACTTCGTGATGAAATAAAAGCGAAAAAAGAAGAGTTGACGAATTTACAGAAGGACTGGGAAGAGGCACGAGCAAAGCAAGAGGTCTCCTTAACTGCTGATGATGTGGCAAGTGTTCTCTCCAAGATCACAGGTATCCCTCTGTTCCGTTTGGAAGAATCAGAATCAAAACGCTTACTGCGTATGGAAGATGAATTGCGGAAGGTGATTATTGGACAGACCGATGCCATTGATGCTATTTCAAAAGCGATTCGTCGTGCTCGAGCAGGGCTTGGCGATCCTCGTCGTCCGATAGGTGCATTTATGTTCCTTGGGCCTACAGGTGTTGGCAAGACAGAACTGGCTCGACAACTTTCAGCGTTCCTTTTTCAGGATACTGATTCTCTTATACGAATCGATATGTCTGAATATATGGAGAAATTTGCGGTCTCTCGTTTGATTGGTGCCCCTCCTGGCTATGTCGGATATGAAGAGGGTGGGCAACTTACTGAGAAAGTACGTCGCAAACCGTATTCAGTCGTTCTTCTTGATGAAATAGAAAAAGCTCATCCTGATGTGTTTAATATCCTGTTGCAGTTAATTGATGACGGCAACTTGACTGATTCATTTGGTCGTCAGGTCGATTTCCAGAACACAGTTTTGATTATGACTTCTAACTTAGGAACAAAACAGATTCGTGACGGGAAAACGGTCGGGTTTGATGCTCAGGAACAGGATAAATCTTTCGGTTCTATGAAGAGTAAAATTCTTGAAGAGATGAAGAAAATGTTCAATCCAGAATTGATCAATCGTCTTGATGAACCGATTATTTTCCACTCTCTGGAAAGAGAGCATATCCAACAGATCATTGAAATCCTGATTGAAGATATTGCCAAGAATATGGCTGAGAAAGGGATTAGTTTCACTCTGGATCAAAAGGCGAAGGACTTCCTGACTGATAAGGGATTTGAGCCTGAATATGGCGCGCGTCCTTTGAAAAGAGCTTTGCGTAAGTATCTTGAAGATCCACTTGCGGAAGAGATTCTTCGCGGTCAGTTCGCGGGTGATTGTAATATGACAATCTCATCTGATAGTGAGAAGTTGATATTTCAGCTAAATGGGAAAGAAGAACCGGAGCCAGGCTCTCAACCGGTGAATCATCCGTAGCACCTGCAAGGGTTACGCATACATTTTTATGTCAGGTCATACGTCTACGACGCAAGACCTGACATATAACATCGGGTCACAATTGCCTTCGGCGATCAAGAACCGACGGAATAAGACAACTAAGTGTGTTAACGACCACGGCCTGAGTTTTTGCTCAGGCCGTGGTCATATATATTCAACTGTAATTTTTTACTATGGACAGGGGGGAAGTGGCGGTCCGCTTTGGAAGAGCCATGCGGTAAAATATGTCAAGTCGTTGACATCTACCGGACCACCCGGTCCAACTATTCCATCAATGTTTGCTTCATTAATACACGGCGGTTCAGGTCCACCCTTAAATAAGTAAGCAACAAGGTAGGATAGATCGTTAACATTAATGACTTCAGGGCCACCTATACCATCAACATTTCCTCGTATAACACAACATCCTGCTTCGCAGGCATCACCTATACCATTCGCATTAGCGTCTTCTTGTAACGGATTGTAAACAGTCGGGCAGTTGTCACAACAATCTTGAATAGCATCACCATCAGGATCGGATACCTCACAGGGTGGAGGCTCAAAGAGAAAACAATGTGGCCCGTCCCAAGTTGGTTGCCATGTTAGAGTTGAAGACCAAGTCCACGTACCATTAGGAGGGTAGTAGCTACTATCAATACAGATCGTTTTGCCGACCACTCCTGCTTCATTGATTCCTGTAGAAATTCGTATTACAGCCCCGAAGTAACCAGGATAGAGCCCAGCACTATTTATACTAAATCCTCCAACAGAAACAGTATCCGCGCCTACTCCATCGACGTTTATTAAGCTGGTAAATACTCCCCCGTCGAAGTAAAGAGGTAGCTGGGCACCATCAAGAACATCAATAGTTGTGCCTCCCCAGTTGGCGCCATCAGGTGAATACAGTCTGAAGCCGTTTGCGAATCCTCTGACAAATTGATCATTTGTATTGTTGAAGCCGATGTAGAACCTAATTGGGTTATCGATGCAAAGCTTGTTTTGTCCCGATGGCCACTGGCCTTCAACAGACTGGAGATAAACCTCAGCGCTTTGTGACACCGCCGAGCTAATTATTGTGGTTATCAAGACTAAAAAGCCTAATCTTCGTCGTAAACCGATTTTTGCAAACATTTGTTCCTCCACTTGAAAGGGTGTAATCGAACAAGTTAGAAGAGAGTATCATGGATGTATTATGTATGTAAAATACCATATTGCTAACAATCATACAATGTTTTTTTGTGTTTCTCTCGCTTTGCTTGTTTATGTAACATGTTGTGTGCCATGTGGTTGTATTTTTCTCTTGCGTGTTTGCGGGAAAAGTGTATCTTAACAAGCTATTGATTGGAGCATTGTGCTCCGATAGACTAAGAGTGTCGGTGCTTTGCCGATTTGGTTTGAAATAAATAGTTTAGTTATAGAGGTATGAGATGGCTCACAAGAAAGGCGTAGGTTCGACACGAAACGGTCGTGACTCAAACGCCCAACGACGTGGAACAAAAGTTTATAGCGGTCAAGCGATACCTGCGGGTTCAATTATTGTCCGTCAGTGCGGAACTAGGATTCGCCCCGGTTACAATGTTGGTATTGGACGTGACAACACACTTTACGCCAAGATTACTGGAGTTGTAAAGTTTGAACGTGTTGGTCGCGATCGTAAAAAGGTGTCGGTCTACGAATAAACATTTGCAATACACGTAGAATAAATCCAAACCGTCTGTATAATACTTACAGGCGGTTTTTTTTTGAAATAGCGTTTCATTTTGTCAAAGCGATTGCGTTTGAAACTCTCACGTATATATTCTCACAATCATGTCAAACCGATTGCTACAAAACCTCAATGATGCACAACGCGAAGCAGTCACCACAACGGAGGGCCCACTTCTTGTAATAGCAGGTGCGGGGTCAGGTAAAACCAGAGTTTTGACCCGTCGCTATGCGAATATTCTGTTGAGTCGTCTCGCAGAACCGAGAGAGCTCTTAGCAGTTACATTTACCAACAAAGCTGCAGGTGAGATGAAGGAGAGAGTTTCTTCATTAATGGGCGGACCTTTGCCGGGTATGATGGTCTCAACTTTTCATTCATTCTGTGCTCGTTTCCTTCGTGCCGAAGCAAGCTCGTTAGGATATGATAGTAGCTATTCGGTATTTGATTCAGATGATTCCAAAACACTAGTTAAGAACTGTATCAAAGATCTTGGCCTTTCGACTACGCAATTTGTTCCAAGAGCACAACTTCGTAAGATCTCATCGGCTAAAAATAAGATGATTTCTGCCGAAGCATTTGCTTCTTCTGCAAGTGGATACTTTGAAGAGGCGACCGCTAAAATCTACACCCTATATCAGGCTCGTTTACAGGATTGCAATTCAATGGATTTTGATGATCTTCTCTTTAATTCAGTACGTTTGCTCAAGTCTGATGAAGAGATTGGACAGCGTTATCGGAACAGGTTTCGTTATATCATGGTTGATGAGTATCAGGATACCAACCATGTTCAATATCTCCTTTTGAAAAATCTTATTGGAGATCATCACAACCTCTGCGTTGTTGGTGATGAGGATCAGTCGATCTACGGTTGGCGTGGTGCAGATATCCGAAACATTCTCGATTTTGAAAAGGATTATCCCGGTGCAAAGGTAATCAAACTCGAGGAGAACTATCGGTCAACTGATGTGATTCTCAAGGCAGCCTCAGCAGTAATTGCCAATAATATGTCACGTAAAGATAAAACTCTTCGTACCAGCCGAACAGGTGGAGAGAAAATACGCTTGATTCTGATTGATTCGGCTGAGGATGAAGCGGTTCGGGTTATCGATTCGATTGTTGAAAAACGTGCATCAAGTCCCCTCAATGAAATGGTGATACTGTATCGCACTAATGCTCAATCTCGTGCTTTTGAAGAACATCTACGTCGTCGCAATCTGCCTTATCAGATATTCGGGGGAATTTCGTTTTATCAGCGCAAAGAAATCAAAGATTTAATGGCGTACTTGAAACTGATTGTTAATCCGAAAGATGATGTTTCATTTTTACGAACAGTCAATTTTCCGAAGAGAGGACTTGGTGAGAAAACACTCTCTGAAATCGGTAATCTTGCTCGGATACATTCTCTTTCGATGTATGAAGTTGCTCTCAATTCTCAATTGTATCCGACCATATCAAACAGGGCTGGACGACTTAAGAGTTTCACAGATATTATAGAGAAATATATAGCACAACGAGACACCCTTCCATCTGATTTGTTGACTGCTGATTTGATTGATGATGTCAAGTTACTCGAAGAGTATCAAAATGAGGACGAGATTACAGGGCAGACACGTATAGAAAATATAGAAGCCTTTATCGAAGGTGTTGCCGAGTATGCACGGACGAATTCTGATGGCACTCTTGCTGAATATTTGGCCGATATTTCACTTTTTACTGACCTTGATACGTATGAAGATTCGGACGACAAGCTTACGTTGATGACAATTCATTCGGCTAAGGGGCTTGAGTATGATCATGTGTTTATTGTCGGGCTTGAAGAAGGTCTGCTTCCGATGGGACGAGCAGTCAATGATCCGATGGAGCTTGAGGAAGAGCGTCGTCTGTTTTATGTTGGGTCTACTCGGGCACGAAAGAGTCTTGTTCTTTCATCAGCAACGACAAGACATCGTTTTGGCGAGGTACAGTCTATTCCGTCACGGTTTATAAAAGAGATTCCAAGCGATGTCATTGAGCGTCTTGATTTTCGCAAGAGAAGACATTACGAATTCACTCAGCAAACTAAGGCACCATCTTTTTTTGATAAACGTCATTCTACACCCGCAGTTAAAGATGTGCATTATGAGTTTGAGGATGATGAAATCTATCGAGCAGGGCGTATTGTTCAGCATCCTACGTTTGGTCGGGGAAAAGTAATGGCAACAGAAGGATATGGTGACTCGCTGACAATACAGATCAATTTCTCAGGTGTTGGAGTCAAAAAAATCATGGCACGCTACGCCAAACTGAAGGTGATAGGATAAGTGTCATTGTTCGAAGTAGTTTCAGATCATGTCCGACTTTACAAATAAGACCTGAGGAAATACATATTTTCTGTAATCACGAGGAGCGGAAGCGACGTGGCGATCTCTTTGGATGTGTGGTAGAATTCGTCCTGATCGGTCCGATGAGATCGCTCAACTTTACCATTCAACTGTGGCGAGCGGGGCTTGATATAAACGTGACGAAGACCTTTGTCTTCGACATGCCAGTGGAATAGAGCCTGCCATTCATGACCACGATCGGTCCGAATAGTGTTCAACCGGAACGGGAATCAGTCGAGAACATAGTCGACAAAGTCAATCGCGTTCTTCTGAGTATGTCGGCGGTATAT
>JAJRUL010000238.1 GCA_024277795.1 Candidatus Zixiibacteriota bacterium | reverse complement strand
GTGATTTAGACACAGAGCAAATCTATCATCAGACCGTTACCTCCGAGCTAGCTTTAGACTTTCATGGAAGTGGCGTTCTCAATTTAGAGCCGTTCTCAGAAGATATACTTTTAGATACCAGACAGCCAGGACAATATTCTAGTGATGGAGATGATAATCCTTCAAAACTAGATCTTGAAAATGGCATGTATGATGGTATGGGTATATCTCTAGATAAGCAGCCTAGTGATAGTGTTCGAGGAAATCGATTAGTTTTCGAACTAATTGATGTAGATATTATTGGAAGAAATCGTCCAAAGATATTAGTTATTGGACGAACCTTTAATGGCATAGACTCTGCGGGTATTCTAAACTATGAGTTTATTGAATTTGAAGAAAACGCAGCAAAGCTTACAAAGTTTTATTACCAAAATGTTAATGCCATATTCTTTAACAACTTCTCAGGCGGAACTGGTAGAACCGAATCTGAAGCATCTATAGATAGCCTGGATTTAATTACAGCTTCAGGCGGTTATCTAGTTGTAAAAGAAGCAGAGCCTCTTAAGGTATTTGTTCAGCCAATCATGCAGGAGCAGGTTAACTCTCCTAACTTTGATATGGCAAATTTCATTACATCTTCTACATCTAGAGATATTGAAACAGAAATCGCCTTAGCCTTAGATGCAACCAGCACGGTTACTGATCTATATATTGATTTAGAGTCTAAAGAGCAGGTAGCCTTTGAAAAAGATGGAAACACTACCACGGCATATGGTCAGAAGTTTCTATCTAAATCTAATAATTTACAAAGAATCGATCTTCTTCTTTCCGTTGAGCGTGATGATGACCAGCCAGCAGGAGAGGAGTTCTTCTGGTCTGGAGATCTTGTACTAGGAATTCATGAAATTTCTGGAACTACAAGATGCCCGACCGATGCGGTTCCAGATGACTTAATTGAGTTCGATCCAGATCTTAATCCAATACTTGAAGTTTCTTTTGGTCAAGATGATCTTGAAGCTTTTGGATATAAGCTTACTGCAGATCCTCAAGTAGTCTCATTCAATTTTGCCGGTACGCTTATTGCAGATCCTAACATAGACCCTTCAATCGAGAAAGACAAGTATTATGCCTTTGTTCTTTCCCGACGAGGTGATAATCGTACCGGCACAATTTTACTTGAAAAAGGTTATGATAATGTTCGTAGAAAGCAGGATCTTGGCCTTGAACTTAGCATTGTTGAGCAGTTTGCAAAACAAGAATCCAGATATTTAGAGTTTGATTCGGTCAGAGAAAAGTATTTAGATGACCCCAACTGCTCTCTTTGGTTTAAGGTATTCTCTGATGATGTAGAGATTGTATCTGGCACTGCATACTCAGATACTGGAAAGTCAATATCTATTCCAAAGACAGAGAGCTATGTTGGTGGCAATGAAATTTCATATTTTGAAAATCATATACCTCTATCTTCAATTACAGACTCTGAAAAGAATTATGTTGTTCTTAACTATGTAGAAAAGTTTACTAATGCAGATACACACCCATTAACTGGTAACTTTGTTTTTACCAGAATTCAAGATGCAGCAGCAGGAACCTCTGTTGACTCAGTAGGGATAGAAGATCTGTTAGAGGATACCTACCCGCTGGTTTTAGCTAGAGTTATAGATAACAATGTTCGTGATGGATCAGACCTAACTGGTGAGCTTGACAAGCCAGGACAAATAGACGTAGATAAGATTATCATAATTGATCCATCTACAAGCTTACTTGGAGCAAATCTTATCGGAAGGATAATAACTCCAGACTCAGATTGTATCTGTAATTCTAGATATCGTATTGCAAACACAGTATGCAGAGAGGTTCTTGCAGGTGATTTAGATAGCAACGGAACTCTTGATTTCAACGACATTGATTTACTTCTTGATGTTGTTGGAAATACTATCAACTCTAGTGTAACAGAGAAGGCAATACTTGGCGGAGAGCTAGATCTCCTAGACTTTGTTAAGTCGGATCTTAATGAAGATGGAACGGTAGATGGTTTTGATATTGATCTTCTTGAAGACGCAATTGATGGTTATGTAAACTTTACTGTAGAAGAGAAGATTAAGGTTCTTGAGCTTATTCTTGAGAATGTCTTAGAAGAAGGCGATTACCCAACTCTATTTACTGATGCAGCGGCAACAGGAGTTACCTCTAGTGGTGCAGACACTATTACAATAACCACAACTACTCCTAATGAAGCTTTGGCAATCAGAATTGGTGACACTATCGAGATTCCATCAGGTGTTCTTGATACTGGTGTATATTTAATTGCAGGAAAAACTGTAGAGACTGATGGTCTTACTACAGAACTTACAGTAACTGAACTAGATGGAGATGATGTTCTTTTCCAGGGATCATCTGGATTCAACGTCACGATTGTTAGTGGAACTAGAGTTAATGCTTTTGCAGATAATCTAACCTTATTAGACGTTCCATATTCTACAAAAAACTATACAATATCTTATGTTGATTTTCCTTTCAGCCAAAGATTTGTAGAAGTTTGTGACTTACGTAGATTTGTAAGTACAGCATTTATTGAGGAAGAAGCATCAGATCCTTGCGCTTGCGATGATACTGACTGTGCAGACGAAGAGGACTGCTCACCAGTTTATAAGACTCAGCAATATTTTGCTGGAGATATATATCTTCCGCATGGACAGATACTTACTGAGCCAGGTATACCACACCCAGGTGATTACGAATATGTTAACGTCTTGGTACCATTACCACCAGGTACAATATCTGATTGTGCAATCAACCTTTATGAAACTTTTGTTGCCGTTGACGCGGACTGTAAGACCGCTGCAGGCTTTAATGCCATGCAATACTCTGATGGTACCTACGTTGGATGTAACGACTCAGGAGCCGTCACAGACCTCTCTCAGGGCCGTGTTAAGTTCTCTCATGCACTAGCAAGTCTATATGTTGATGCATTTGTCGATGGCTATGCGGTAGATGGATATGCGGACGCAACTTTCTTAACTAATAATGAAGAAGCAATTGCCGAGAACTTTGTAGACTACTCATATGATAGATTCGATTCTTGGACAGAAGATGCATTTAATGATGCAACATTCGGAACTGTAACTAGGCTTGGTGGACCTAATGAGCCTGCTATCTTTGATGTTACAACCATTGGTTCTTCGGGCACAAAGTATGTTCAAATTGATACACCGGCAGAGTCTACTGACTTTACAGGAGACTTTATTGTTGATATCACGGCGGCAAGAATGGCATGGCCTCAGTCAAGTATATTAACTGGCAGCGTTTTTGCTCAGGCGAATTTTGAAATCACAAATGCTGATAGCTCTTCTGCAAGCCTAAGCTTAGGATGGAGAGGTACAGGTGGAACTACTGCAAAGATCTTCTACAGTGGAGTAGTCAGGGATGCAACAAGCACTGTTGTTGATTCATTCGAGTTCCTTGTTGACGCTCCAGATGTAGGCGGAGAAGAGCTTCTATTTAGACTTAGAAGAGTTAATGATGCAGTGTTTGCATATTACATTGTCCCTGGCAAGATTGGTGATACTGATAGTGATTTTGGACACTATATACGTATAGGCTCTAATCCAAATTCACAGCCAGGAGATGGATCAGTTGTTATGAACTATGAGGTTATGCAGACTAATGCTCCAACCTCTGGTGCAAACTTTATTGTTAATCTTAATGATGTAGTTATAAGAAGTGATTATACGTCTACAGATAGTGCAACTACAATACCGTTAGGTAGAGTAGACTCAACTAATGTAATTGATAGACTTACTTGCAACTTCCCAATTAATTTAACAAGCAGAACTAATGTTGTAGAAGCAACAATGAATATGACTGTTACATCCGGCGGAACAGTTTCAGACTCCTATAATATTATCCCATTGGGAATTTTAGATGCGGATAATTTAGGAAGAATTCATAATGTTCCAGAGACTCAAAATAATTCCATTATAACAAGTTTTGTGCCAGGAACAATTGCCATTGATGATACAATATCTGTAGATATAACAAATGCAATTATCAGTTTCCTAGCAGAACCAGGCCACTTACCTGGATTCGTTAAGGGCTTTATTGTTGAGCCAGCATCAGATGCCGACTCATCGTTTGAAATTGACCCTATTTTAGAATTGATAATTACTTATGAGGATGTAACGACTGGAGTTGTTTTTCAAGTAGGTGTCAGTGTAGATCCTGATACTGGAATTGCAACACTTAATACGAAGAACATTCTTTATGATTCAACTATTGAAGAGAACCGCACTGTGATTAATTTTGGAGTTCACCTCAAGAAGTCTGGCTTCAAGAATAATGATCTTCACATCACTATC
>JAJRUL010000237.1 GCA_024277795.1 Candidatus Zixiibacteriota bacterium | reverse complement strand
GAGTCGCGGTTGTTGGACGGCCGAATGTTGGTAAGTCTTCTTTTATAAATAAGTTAATTGGAAAAGATCGCCATATCGTTTCTCCAGTAGCGGGAACTACTCGAGATGCAGTGGACACTCCGTTGGAATACGATGGGCATAAGTATTTGTTAGTTGATACTGCAGGGTTGAGGCGAAAATATAAAGTCCAGGACAATGTTGAATTCTATACTAACTTGCGGACAGTCAATGCTGTTGAATCGGCTGATGTGGCTGTTGTTTTGATCGATGCGGAGGATGGTTTGACATCACAGGATCAACGGATTCTCGATGATGTCCTTGGTGCTCGCCGTCCTGCAGTTCTTGCTGTGAATAAATGGGATCTGATTGAGAAAGATAGTCTGACTGCGGATCGTTTTACAGAAAAAGTTCGTGATCAACTTGGAGGTTTGTCTTATCTCCCGATCATGTTTATTTCTGCACTATCGGGACAGAGAGTACACAAAGTTCTTTCTCTTGTTCGTGAAGTTTTTGCGGAAACAAATCGTCGTATTCCTACACCTGAGTTGAATAAGTTCCTCGAACAGGTTATTGCAAAGAAACATCCCCCTGCACGAAAAGGGAAGTATATCAAGTTTAACTATGTGACACAGTCAGAAATCGCACCTCCTACTTTTATCTTCTTCGTGAATCATCCGAAGTTAATTGACAAGAGTTATATTGCTTATCTTGGCAATCAATTGCGGTCCACGTATGGTTTTCTTGGTGTTCCCATTCGTCTTAAATTTAATCAAAAATAACAGATAGCACTTCCTTGAAGGGGAGTGTTGAAGAACCTTCTGAGTCGTTCCGCTTTTGCAGATTGTGATCTGAGACGAACGTGTGTACGTGACAAAGGTGTGCAGGTTACATGACGTATCTCTAAAGCAACTTTGTAAAACCGATCATAACAGTCTATTGGTATGCTTTCAATATATCCGAAGAGCGGATGCCGTTTTCTCAACAATCTCGAGTTAATGCCGATACAATTTGTATGATTAGCGAAACTATACCAAATGATGTTCAACTCGAACTCGAAAATCGGCTTGAAGCAAAGAAAGCAGAGCTCCGTGATTTAGCTACAATGGGGGCTGTGATTACATCGATTCGAGAAATCGATGCTGTGCTCTCGGTTGTGATGGATATGGCGATTCGTGTAGTTGATGGCGAAGTCGGCTTGATTATGCTTGAGGAAGATAATGAGCTGAGGATAAAAATCTCTTGGGGGGTTAGTGAAGAGTTTGTCCGTTCGATGATGTTTACCGATGAAATGGATATAACGTCATATTGTCATTCTAATGGAGAAACAATTATCCTTAATGAACTCGGTATACGTAATGAGAACGGTATATCGATTGAATCTGTAATTTGTTTACCAATACAGACAAGTAAGAATAAGTATGGTGTACTTGGTATCATCAATAAGGCATCAGGCAATAACTTCATTGATGAGGATAAAGATATTCTAGAAATGCTTTTGAGTTTTGTCGCAGTAGCGATTGAGAACTCGAAGCTGGTTGATGAGCAATTGCGTCAGGTAAAGATTGAGCAGGAAATGCTTATTGCTCGGCAGATCCAAGGGACGATCCTGCCACAGAATATTAACTCAATAGATGGAGTTGAAATCGGGGCTGTGTATTATCCCGCCAGAGAAGTCGGAGGTGATTTTTACGATATTCATGAACTTGATGATGGCAGTTTCTTTGTTATTATCGGCGATGTTTCAAGCAAAGGGGTTCCAGCGGCTTTAGTTATGTCTGCGGCAGCCGGAATAATGAAGTCGTTGATTTCAGGTAGTCCTGATATAACAGTGGATGAGCTTGCTTCGAAACTCAATACACTTCTTGCTGAAGAGATTATCAAAGATCGTGAAATGTTTATAACGATGTTTTTTGCAAGATTCGATATGCCGAGTCGGCAGATCAGTTATTGCAATGCAGGGCATTTGCCCGGTTTGTGGTGGGACAGTGAAGAAGAGCATGTCGTTGAGCTATCTGAGGGTGGCCCGATTATCGGGCAGTTTGCCGGGATACCTTTTACAAGAGGCAATAGAAAGATCTCTGCAGGGGACAGGTTATTTCTTTTTACAGATGGTTTGACCGAAGCAGAGGATTGTGATGGAAATATGTTTGGTAGGGAAAGGGCGGAACAAGTATTTGCCAAGGAAAGAGATACAAGTGCCGATGAATTCTGCAAGAGGGTCAAACAGTGGATTGATCGTTTTGCTGAAGGGGCAAGTGAGGAATCCCATGACGACTTCACAGTGCTTGAAGTGAGGGTTGAAAGCTGATGGTTGAACTTAAACTACTGTATGACAGTTGTTTGGAATCTGAAGAGCAGATGCTGGAAGAAGTCGAAGCATTTTTGGAACAGATAGGGGTCGATTTCTTAGAAAGCAGACCTATTCTTGTATCTATTTCAGAAGCCTTTACTAATGCATTAATCCACGGGAATAAGCAGGATTCATCCAAGTCAATTCAAGTAATGATACGACTTACTGATGATACAATAGAAGCTGAGGTTACTGATGAGGGGACTGGAGCAATTGTAGCGATAAATAGCCGTCAGTCTGTCGATGAGTCTTCAGAAAACGGAAGGGGGATGGATGTTATTGAGCATTATGCTAAAGAGACCAGGCTCACCGAGACCGAAAATGGTGGCCTTAAAGTGTTTATGGCTTTTAGCCGAAATAAACAAGGTAAGATAGAATCTCAATTATAGCCGAGTGCGGAGGATTACGCGATGGAAATCACTTTGAATGAAACAGGGAATGTTACTGTCCTGAGTCTTAAGGGACGTCTTGATTTAGCAAGCGGATCAGCGTTGAAGGAGAGGATTAAGGAGATTTTTGAAAAGGAGAAAAACTCTGTACATCTGAACTTGACTGAAGTTGAGTTTATCAACTCGTCTGGTCTTGGAGCTTTGGTCTCAATTATGAAGGAAGTTCGACTGCGCAAAGGTCGCCTTACATTATCAAATCTTGCTAACTATGTGCAGGAGATATTTGAGATTACACAACTATCGCAGATTTTTGAGATTTTCGCAACTCAGGAAGAAGCTCTCAATGCCTATTCACCCGTGACTACAAGCTAAAG
>JAJRUL010000236.1 GCA_024277795.1 Candidatus Zixiibacteriota bacterium | reverse complement strand
TTTCTAAACAGCAGTGCTTCTACTTTACTGCTGATCGACCACATCAGATGAAAAACGAAAATGATAGGCCGGTACAGTTCATTTGGGTAACTTCCCCCCCCTTAATGTAACTGCTCCATAAAATAAAATGGCGAGGAGAATAATACGATGAAAATACTAGGCAACCATCTGGTCGTGGAACTGACAGGATGCAACAATGATATCCTTAATGACTGCAATCGTCTACAAGATTGCTTTGACGAAGCCGTACGAAAATCAGTAGCAACAAAAGTCAAATCTGTGTTTCATCGATACAACCCACATGGAGTTTCAGGAGTTGTAGTTATTGCTGAATCACACATGTCCATTCATACATGGCCTGAATACGGTTATGCCGCCGTAGATTTCTTTACGTGTGGAGATACAGTCGATCCATACAAAGCATTCCAATGGGTCAAAACAATTCTCGGTGCATCGTCAGCACAAATTAGTGAAATCAAAAGGGGAATGCCCTCCTCAAAAGATGAAGTGATCGACCACAAACCATTCAACCAAACAATCCTCGCCACCACCCCCACCAACTAGGGAAGAGACACAATGACTCCATGTATGAACATCACAGCACTCTCACAAAGAGTAACACAACCTGCGGATAACAGTCAAACCCTGCTCAATCTTTTCAGACAATCTGACCTGAGAACTCCCGCACTTGTTCTTTCTCGTTCGCAGATCAGTACAAATTATCACGCTTTGCGCCATGCCCTTCCTCGTGTCTCAATCCACTATGCCGTCAAACCGAATATCCATCCCGTCATTATTGATGAGCTGTATCACAATGGAAGCAACTTCGATGTCTGCTCGGCTGGAGAGGTCAATGAAGTACTCAAAACAGGGATCGACCCCGCAACTCTGATTCATTCTCACCCGATCAAATCTCGTGACGAATTCGACAAAGCGGTCTCCGCAGGAATCGAACTGTTTGTTGTCGACAATGCTGAAGAAATCAAAAAACTTAAGCACTACACCAATAAAAAACTTAAAGTCCTAATACGATATCGGATAAAAACGAACACTCAAGCGGTTGTGAACCTTCAGTATAAATTCGGCTGTACTACTGATGAAGTCCTCACCCTGGCCAAACAGATAGAACAAACAGGGCACCAATTCTTTGGCCTCTGTTTCCACATCGGATCACAATGTGTCAATAATGAAAACTATATTGAAGCAATTGAAACTGCCCACAAGCTGATCCAAATGCTCGACATGGAAGGTTTGAATGTCCAACTACTAGACATTGGTGGGGGATTTCCGATTCAATATATTGAGCCTGTTCCACAAATCGATGAGTTTTGCAAACCGATTGCTGAAGCTCTCGACCGACATATTCGACCCGGAATCAAAGTCATCAGCGAGCCAGGGCGATTTATCTCCGCCACGTCGGTTAACTTGATTACAACAATTGTCGGTAAATCGTACCGTGACGGAAAAATCTGGTACTATCTTGACGATGGCCTCTACTCTACGTTCTCAGGCATTGTCTTTGACAAATGCCAATACCCCGTTGTAACAGCAAATAATGGCGAAGAAAAACTTAGTGTCCTCGCGGGACCGACCTGTGACTCATTTGATGTCATGTATGACGGTTTGATGATCCCTGAACACAATGTTGGCGATCGTATTATGTTTATGGCCACAGGTGCCTATTGTGAGGTTTCAGGATCAAACTTTAATGCACTCCCCCGACCAAAATATATAGTAATCGACTAAAGGATTCAGATGAACAAAAATAACTCCATCAAGAAAACCTATATTCAGGAAGAAGGAATGTCAGATCTCTGGAATGTCTGGTATTCTGAACTTCACAACGGACAATCAGGACTGACTATCAAAGTCGATAGGATCATAGAGTCAACTCAATCAGAGTTCCAACGTATAGATATCCTCGACACCAAAGACTTCGGTAAAATGCTGGTGCTGTATGGTTCATTGATGGTCTGTGACAATGACAACAATGCGTATAACGAAATGTTGGCTCATGTACCATTGTCAGTACACCCCTCACCGAAGCAAGTCGTCATTATTGGAGGTGGTGACTGCGGGACACTAACTGAAGTTTTGAAATATCCCGATGTATCAACCTGTACAATGTGTGAAATTGACGAAAAAGTTGTAGAAATATCAAAACGTCACTTCCCTCAATTAACAACAGGTCTCGATGATTCTCGGGCAAATCTTCTCTTTTCTGACGGGAAGAAGTTTCTTGAAGAAACCGAAAAACGATTTGATATCGCTCTGCTCGATCTCTCCGACCCGATCGGACCTGCCGCTGATCTCTTCCAAAAAAGCTTTCATCAAACTGTCTTTGATCGACTCAACGATGATGGAATCATGGTCGCCCAATCTGAGTCACCGTTCTATAATAAAGAAACAGTACAAGCTATGTACAAAAACCTTAAAGAGATATTCCCTATTGTACGAATGTATCTCTGCTTCATGCCGATTTATCCTTCAGGTTTCTGGTCATTCGCTTTTTGTAGCAAGAAATATGATCCCCTTGATGACTTCGATGCAAACAGCTTCGACCATACGGTCATGAAAACCAAGTATTACAATGCGGAAATACACAAATCAGCCTTTGGACTCCCACAATTCGTCTCCGAATTGATAGACTAGATACTGATTACAACACGATACGATGTTAATACATATTCTTCAAAACATTGAACCGGAATCACCCGGTACAATTATTGACTGGCTCAAATCACGACAAATTGACTACAAGATCATTCACACATACAAGGGAGAACCTCTCCCTCATATAGAATCTGTTGAAACAATTATCAATCTCGGAAGCCCTGCTTCAATGCAAAACTATACAGAATTTGACTTCCTCAAAAAAGTCTACAATTTTGTTGAGCAAGTGGTCAATACTAACAAACGCTATCTTGGAATATGCTTTGGATCACAAATACTCGCTCAAGTACTCGGTGGTGATGTTTCAAAGAATCCAGTCAAAGAACTAGGACGCTATAATGTTTCACTCACAAAAGAAGGGATGAAAGACCCTCTCTTTTCAGATTTTCCCCATTTGTTTCCAGTCTGTCAATGGCACGGAGACACATTCAGCATCCCCGAAGGCTGTACTCTCCTCGTAGAAGGGAGTGACTGTCAAAATCAAGCTTTTCGCCACCAACGCCAATGTGCAGTTCAGTTTCATTGTGAAGTTGACAAAACCAAGATAGAGTATTGGTGCAAGACTTACCAACATGAACTGCTTGAAACTGACAAATCAGCCGATGATATCATCGAACCTTTTGCCACGATAGAAGAGGAATTGAAGTCTCTCAACTTTCAATTACTTGATAACGTTATCAAATTGTAATCTGACAAAGTACACACAATATGCAGGCATAAAAAAAGCCCGACTCAATAAGAGCCGAGCTTTTTTTATTAACAATATAGTACTACATCATCTCGTAGACAGCCGAGATCTGAACATTCATATTGTTGTTGGCTCCAGAAAGGAAATTGAAGCCGTCGAGGAACATACCTGGGTCTGTATAGGTGTCAACATGGAGGCGACCCCAATGGAAACCAAAGCCGAGATATGTCTGGTTGCTGGCATAGTTGTTCTTGTACTGGCCAAGTTCACCACCCATAACAGCATCCTGTTTATTGCTGTCCCAGTCAGATGTGGCACCGAAGCGAATATCCATCCACTTGAAGACATCAGCATCAAGACCAATCTTGAAATATGGAATAGTAGTTGTGGTCTCTTCCATCTCAGTAGTAGCACCACCGGTCGTATTCTCATGTTTGACCTTGTAATAACGGAAACCGATATCCATTACTGCCAAAACATTCTGCGCTGGTTCGTAGTTAATACCAACACCAACATCAAACGCTGTACGCTTGTATGTGTTCGTATCGCCAGGGTTACCTGCTCCAGCAAGACCATGATTACCAATAGTTGCACCTACATGTGGGACAAGTGTGTAATTCGGGTTATACTGATAGAACATACGACCACCGAGAGAGAAGTCATAATAGCTATCTTTTTCAGTCTCAACTTGACCTTGAGCATCCTTATCGGTAAGGAAACCAAAGTTGAAATCTGCTGCAATATCCCAATCACCTGCGTTTGATGTCAAACCGAAGCTTGGGCTAATAATTGAAAATGATTCTTCTGAGTTATTTGACTGAAATTCATATGAAGCTGAGCTTGATATATAATCAAGGCCAAACCCAAAGTTGTTACCACCCAAAGCACGACCATAGACTAAACCAATACGACGGTTAGACATAGGTCCAATATCCCAACCAAAACCGTTGAAAGCACCGTCATAGTCGCTAGGCATCATCATTGGAAGCGTAGAGAAATATGTACCGAGTACCCACGGGTTGTTGGCTGAGCCAAACTTCCAGTTAATACCGAAGTTGTTGAAGTTATTGTTAGAGAATTCACCGATTGCAAGATTCGGGTAATCCATTACACGTGATGGATACAATGCGATATTCGCTTCATCCAATAAGATGTTGTTGTTGTCACCCATAGTTAAAACACGGGTTTCGGTTGCAAAAGAGCTAACACTCAAAAGCAACATCAAAGCAAAAGTGGTAAATAACACTTTCTTCATTTTTCTATCCTCATCTATAATTAAGTCTTACTTCCATGTCCAAAGCTGATCTAAATCTGATGCCTCGTGGCACCGTTCCCCCTAACCCACTCTCTATTTCGTTATCACTCCTCTCTTGCTCTTGGCTTA
>JAJRUL010000235.1 GCA_024277795.1 Candidatus Zixiibacteriota bacterium | reverse complement strand
TGTTCATGGTGCGATACATAGTAAGGATGGCATAGATATTCACGGGTTGATCGAATATTCACAGAAGAATAAGACGATTATAGGTTTCCCCGGGACGACTACTGTTGACCCTGAAGATGTTCTTTTTGCAAAAGTTGATATTCTTATTCCTGCCGCATTGGAGAATCAGATAACTCACAGGAATGCCCGGAGAGTCAAATGTAAGATTCTGGCTGAAGGGGCGAATGGTCCGACAACTCCTGAAGCGGATGTTATACTCGACAAACGTGGTGTTTTAGTTGTCCCCGATATTTTGGCTAACTCGGGTGGTGTGACAGTTTCGTACTTTGAATGGGTTCAAGATCGAATGGGGTATTTTTGGACCGAGGAAGAGGTCAATCGCAGGCTTGAAGAAAAAATAGTTGCAGCATTCAATGACGTTATGTCGATGTCAGCTGATTCAAAAGTAAGTATGCGTATAGGTGCATATATGCTTGCAATACGCCGAGTTGTTGAAGTTGTCCAAGCGAGAGGTATTCACGCATAATCACCAACATACAATATCAAAAATATATGTGGCTTTGCTCTCCTTTCGTAACGTATAATCAGTTACATTACTAGACCTCAGGAGGAGTATCAGGAGTGTTTACAGCCGAATTTTTGCAAAGAGCGATAATTGCTCTGCCTGCGATTCTTTTTGCATTAACTGTGCATGAGTTCTTTCATGCTTATATTGCGTTTCGTTTTGGTGATACTACTGCTCGTGATATGGGGCGCTTAACACTCAATCCACTGGCACATTTGGATCTGATGGGCACATTGATGCTTTTTTTATCACAATTCAGGTTTGGGTGGGCAAAGCCTGTACCTGTGAATCTGATGAATATCCGTGATCCGAGAAAAGCGAGTTTTTGGATCTCAGCCGCTGGTCCTTTGTCAAACCTCGGGTTGGCACTTATTTTTGGTACACTACTGAGGATCGCCAATACAGTTGGCCTTGGATTGCCTGAAGCTGTATCGATGTTTCTCGTTTTATCTGTTATCATAAATGTTTCGCTCGCATTTTTCAATTTGATCCCTTTGTCCCCTTTGGATGGTTCCCATATTTTACGATCTGTGTTACCTGCAGAACACGGTCAGATGCTTGACCGTATTCAACCGTATTCACCGTTTATCCTGCTTGGATTGATTTTTACGGGGATTACATGGATCATTCTTGGTCCGTTCATCAGCTTCTTTATTAGTCTGTTTACAGGGATGAATTATGGGTAGAGGACAGATCTGTGCCTTTGTTGCAATGGTCTGTTTTATCATATTGCAATTGATTACCTGCGGATCATCGGTAAGGCGGGAGATAGGAAGTGAACAAAGGGGGAGTAACAGAAAGAAGAAAATCAGAGCTGAGGCATGGCTTTTTGATGCTCGCATAAAGCAAAATGGTAAACCGACTTCGTTTCGATTGGAAATTTTCAGGCATGACTCTTTGACTGCTATTTCTGGGCGTGGATATTTGGGCAAGGGAGGGATGAAAGGGCTTATTTCAGATGATACCCTGATGATCTATTTCCCTATCTCAAATGAGTTTGTATGGGAGCCTGTTTCCTCTTTGCTGTTTCATGATGATTGTACCAGAGGGACAGAGCAGATAGAACTCAGGAAGTTGTTACACACGCTCCCCAAGCAGGTATTGTCTTCTTCAATATTTGATATTAAGACTATTTTCAAAGAGAACAAGGCACAGGCGTTTGTAATATCAAGTGGAATTTGTATCTGGTCTTTGGAGTTACACTACGATCGAACTAAAGTAGGATGGCGACTTAAACGTTTTATTTTTGATGATGGTGATACAACTGTTGTAAAGGGGGAGCGTCGTAAGTTCAGGCCACGAGCGAAAATCCCGCTTAAGAGGTTTCAATTGACAATCCCTCCTGATGCTTTTCAGTTACATTACTAACTTGTTTCAATTCAATACTCTTACCTGTGTTGACTTCCTTTGCTGTATACGTGATATTGAGAAATTGCATTTTTATGAAGTGATAAGATGAATTTATACATACGTACGCTGAAGATATTAAGGCCGTTTTGGAAGCAATTAGTCATTGCCTCATCATCTGCGGCCGCCCATGCCGTGTTTTCCGGTCTTCTGGTTTGGATGGTCGGTCCTTTGCTTATGACCCTCTTTCAGCTTGATTCTATGCCTGGAGTGAAAGAGGCCGTGCATGATCCTGTGATAACATCACATATTGTTCGTGACGCAACTGAGACAGTTAATACATTCAAGGATTCGATGAAGGGAATTATTACCGATTTAGTTGAGGCAGATACACGACAGAATACGCTTATTAATTTCTGTTGGTTGATACTTGTCGTTGCTGTTGCGAAGAATATTTTTTTGTATCTTCAAGGTTTTTTTATGGCGTATGTACAACAATCAATCATTCGCCTGTTTC
Organism: Candidatus Zixiibacteriota bacterium; assembly: GCA_024277795.1. Lineage (GTDB taxonomy): Bacteria > Zixibacteria > MSB-5A5 > GN15 > FEB-12 > JAJRUL01. The sequence goes on along the minus strand of JAJRUL010000235.1, from coordinate 964 downwards.
GAGATTCACTCTTTGAAAAATATCAAAGATTATCATTATCATATTTCCATAAGCGTCGTACGGGGCAGATCATATCACGAGTTACCAATGATGTGATGGTACTCAATGATTCTATTGATGTTGGATTTAACCGTCTTGTAACTGATTCGATCATGGCCACAGTCTTTTTTGCCTTTCTTCTTATTCTGAGTTGGAAGCTTACACTATTATCTATGGTTATTATGCCTGTTGTTTTCGGTTTTATATGGTGGATTGGTGCAAAACTCCGAAAATATTCTGAACGGTCTCAGGAGCGGATGGCTGATGTCAACTCTGTTCTTGAAGAGGCAGTCAATAACGTTCGGATTGTCAAAGCATTTTCAATGGAGAAATTTGAATCGAAACGTTTCTTCTCAGCTACTCGTGAATACTTTAGGTCGCTATTGCGTATGACTCGTATACGTCACTTGGCATCACCGATAAATGATATCCTTGCAACATTGGCAGGATTGTTGATTTTATTATTTGCAGGGAGTAAGATCATTTCAGGGACGGGTGAGCTTGATGCCGGCGATTTTATGACTTTTATTTTGGCTCTCTTTGCAATGATTAAACCAGTTAAATCTTTATCACAGGTTCATATCAAACTGCAGGAAGGGATGGCTGCGGCTGAGCGGGTATTTAGAGTCCTCGATGCTGATGAAGAGGTTCGAGTTGTTCCAAATGCAAAATCATTGAAACGCTTCGAGAAGAATGTGCAGTATAACAATGTTCACTTCTCTTACAATGAGGGGGAAGAGGTTCTTACTGATATCTCCTTTGAAGTTAAGCGAGGGGAGGTTATTGCATTTGTCGGCCCGTCAGGAGGTGGAAAATCAACTCTGCTTGATCTCATGCCTCGTTTTTATGATCCAACAAAAGGATCGATTGCTATCGATGGATATGATATAAAGTTGCTTACTTTAGAGTCATTGCGAGGTTTGAT
>JAJRUL010000234.1 GCA_024277795.1 Candidatus Zixiibacteriota bacterium | reverse complement strand
TTTCAATCTTACCTCTACCTTCTCTTAATCCTGCTGTATCGATTAGTTGAACAGCATATCCATCGAGATCTATCCATTCACAGAGGTAATCACGAGTTGTACCTGCAGTCGATGTAACTAAGGCTCGCTCCGACTTCAAAAATCGATTGAAAAGTGATGATTTTCCTGCATTAGGGCGACCAGCGATTGCAATGGTGAATCCATCCTTGAGGATTCGTCCTCCTTTATACGTATCAAGAAGAGTTTTTATATCGGCTGAAATCTTGTCTATTGCTTTGATTTGCTCCAGTTTGTCTGATTCATCAATTTCCTCAGCAAAGTCTATCGATGCTTCCATATCTGCCAATACTGTTACAATCCGCTCTCGGAGCAGTACGATATGCTCCGTATATGCTCCCAAAAGATGCTCCCGTGCCGATTCATAGGAATGAATGCTATTGGCTGAGATTATTTCAGCGACAGCTTCTGCTTTTGCAAGGTCAATCTTTCCCGAAAGGAATGCGAGTTGTGTGAATTCTCCTGGTAGAGCAGTTCGTGCTCCCGAATCGAGAATTGATTGCAGTATTAACTGTGTGATAGCTGAACCGCCATGACAGAATATTTCAACCTGCTCTAATCCCGTGTAGGATCGTTTTTCAGGCATATAGACAGCAGTTATTTCATCAATAGGTTTCCCATCTCTTTGTATAAACTGCCCCGTTTGCATAAGAAATGGTTTTTTCTGAAATGTCTTTGTTTTGTTTGGAGTTTGAAAATGCTTTTTAAGAATTGAAAATGCGAGTGCACCTGCAATTCTGAGAGCTGCAATCCCCCCCTCACCAGGGGGGGTGATTATCGCAACAATAGTTTCATCAAAGAGAAGATGATGTGTCTGTTCTCTTGACATCACTCATTACGCTGTTTTTACCTGTGGATTCTGATCGGTTTTGTTTCGCTTAAAAAGGAACCAATCAAGAAGTGAGAGTAATGAGAAGATTGTCCAGTACAGAATTAAACCAGAAGGGAGGTTATAGAGGAAGAATCCGAGCATCAACGGAAACATATATGTCATAGCCTTATTCTGTTGATTTCCTCCCATAGTCAAATGTGATGAGAGAAGTTGTGTCAAGATCATTAAGACAACAAGGATCAAATATGGATCAGCCCCTAATGTGGCACCCCGAGACAGATCATCAACGAATCCAACAAATGGTGCTCCTCTTAACAGAATTGTTGCCTGGAAGACTCGAAACATAGCGATCATCAAGGGCATCTGTGGCAACATGATCAGACAACCCGACATCGGATTGACGCCGTGTGCCTTGTACACCTTCATTGTTTCACGTTGCAGAGCCTGTGGATCTTTCTTGTACTTCTGTTTCAGCTCTTCGATTTTCGGAGCAAGGTCTTTCATCCCCTGCATCGACTTAAACTGTTTCATCGAAAGGGGTAATGTCACAAGCTTGACCATTATGGCAAATAGAATAATAACCAAGCCATAGTTTGGAATAACTGTGTAGATTTTCGGTAATAACCACATAATGCCGATAGCAAATGGTTTGAGAATCCAACCGACAAAAGGCATCGTTCCGATATCGAGCATATCTTCAAGACCGACGTTGTATTCTTGCATCAAGAGGTAGTCCATCGGTCCAACAAATACAGTAAAGCTATCGATAAAGGTGGGAACAGAAGCAAACGACATTTCCATGCCAGCAGTTATGTACTTTGCTTCAATTTTTCCTTCCGATGTAGAGATTTCTTTCTTTTCACCTCTCGCAATCGCATTTTCACCATCACGGTCTGAAGGTATTATGACAGCGGCAAAATATTTTGTTCGAACACCAGCCCATGATGTAGCACCGTCTAAAGTTTCTTTTAATGTATTGTTTTCATAATCATCGAGTGATTCACGCGTACCAGATTGCATAGCTACTGCTTGCATTGCCGCATAATCTTGCTTCGCTTGCGGTTCTGTCACACCAAGGGGAGTGTTCCACATCATCGTATATTTTCGTTCAAAACCGAAGGCTTCACGATTATCTACCCGTAATTTATTCATAAAATGATACGTATCTGGGAAGAATCGATACGTTCGAGTAATAACACCGCCTTGTGCTGAAGTATGTGTAAAAGAGATTTCAACTGTATCTCGAGTTGCATCATAGGAGCCCGGTTTTAAACTCGGAACAAAACTTAATTGAGCTACAGAAAAAGAACCTGCCGCAAATCGAACGTTTGGAGTTGCGTCCTTGCAGTCATTGAGCATTTCAATCTCTCTGCCATCACGATATGTATGCTCCCGCAATTTCAATGAGACCAAACCACCTCCTCGAGTGGAGAGTAAGGCAACATATTTCTCAGTTGTGATCTGGATAGTATCTATTGGGAGTGTATCAGAAACAGCAGGTATTTCTGTTAGTTTGACTGGAGCAGAAGCTGTCTGCTCGGGTTCATTCGCAATATCTATCGCTTGTGATGTGGTCTGATTGCTTACAGTATCAGCTACTTGTACCTCTGTTTTCGGACTAGGAACAGGAGGTGTGTACAAACCAAGGAAATCCAAGATTGGATAGTAGAAGAGAATAACTATAATCAGCAGGACGATTATCGGTAACGTTTTTTTATCAAGCATAATACCTCGGGTATTTAATTACCCTATTTTTGAAATGTTGTTGTCACGTTTTGTAGGTACAGGATCAAAACCCCCGTCATGCCATGGATGGCATCTCAGTATTCTTTTGATTGTTAATATGCTCCCGAGACGTGCTCCGTGCTCCCTTAATGCTTCCTTGCCATAATGGGAGCATGTGGGGTAAAAACGACAGGACTGTCCAATCAGAGGGGAGAGCGTATACCTATATATATTAATGAGGAATATCAAGAAACGAGCAGGTATTGAGCCTGCCATAGTATTAGAGGCGTCCGATTGCCTCATATATCCTGGCGATTTCTGCATCTACAGCTTGAAACTCCGTCGCCGGGTCCAGTTCACGAACAATTAAAGCCATCCGAACATTTTTGGTCAGCAATTTCCTGTTCAGCCTGATTGCCTCACGGTAGAGCCGTCTAATTCGGTTTCGTCTGGGTGCATTACCGAGCCGTTTCGGTACAATAATCATATACCTGAACTGCTCTGACCATCCGAAAGATACCGTGAACCCTTTCCCGGACATCCGCTTGCCTTTATACAATAAAGGCCGAACATCGTTGTTGTGGGAGAGAGTCAGTCGGCGTGGCAATCGCCCACCCCGTTTTTGGCTTCCGCTATCTTGCAGTATACCAGTACGTTGCGACATTTGCCACCTGAGGCGGTTCTATTTTTTGCGAGCCACAGAAACTGTAAGCCTAGCACGACCTCTGGCACGACGACGGGCGAGTACCCGTTTCCCGCCTTTTGAGGCCATCCGCTTACGGAATCCGTGATCGTTCATTTTTTTTCTGTTCGACGGCTGAAATGTACGTTTCATTTTCTTCTATCCTAAAATTCCAGTTAGCCCGTGAATATACGAATATTTGAATGTTGGTCAAGAGAATTAATCAACGAGTTCCCCAACGAATTGCCTTTAATTTAACTTTGAGTTGATTCCTCCCCTCAAACAACAAACTGGTATTGCGGATTGAGCTTGTACATATTATCCCGTGGCAGTTGAATATCAGGATCTACGGGAGCGGAGGTTATACTATGGCTCGTTTATATTTTTTTATGGCTTCAATACTCGCACTCGCTTTAGTAACAACAGCAACATGGTATAACTCTCAGTTTGTGTGGGTATATCTGTTTATTTGTCCACTCATTGTAATTGGGCTGTATGACTCCGTTCAACGAAAACATACGCTTTTGCGCAATTTCCCATTGATAGGACATCTTCGATTCATGTTTGAAACAGTACGTCCCGAACTTCAGCAGTATTTTATTGAGTCAAATATCGATGCATTCCCGATCGAGCGTGAATATCGCAATCTGATCTATCAACGTGCGAAAGGTGATTTAGAGACAAAACCGTTTGGCACTCAGCGTGATGTCTATCGTATCGGTTATGAATGGGCGAGTCATTCGATTAGCTCTGTTGAGCCATTACATGAGGAACCTCGTGTCGGATTTGGCGGTCATTTGTGTGAGAAACCGTATCTGTCGTCCCTGTTGAATATATCAGCTATGAGTTTTGGTGCTCTTTCTCAAAATGCAGTGCTTGCTCTTAACCGTGGTGCTAAAGAAGGGAACTTTGCACACAATAGCGGTGAAGGTGGCGTATCGCCATACCATCTTAAATATGGTGGTGATATAATCTGGCAAATTGGCACAGGGTACTTTGGTTGTCGTACTGAAGAAGGTCGTTTTGATCCTGACAAATTCAGCAATATGGCAACTCGTGAGAATATCAAGATGATTGAGTTGAAAATATCGCAGGGTGCGAAACCGGGTCATGGTGGTGTTTTACCCGGAGCAAAAGTAACTGAGGAGATAGCGAGAATCCGCTCGGTTCCTGTCGGTGAGACAGTCTTTTCTCCGCCATCCCATTGTGAGTTCCATTCACCACGAGGGTTGCTTGAATTTCTACAGAAACTGCAAAAGCTGTCTGGGGGTAAACCAGTAGGTTTCAAGTTGTGTGTTGGACAACGAACTGATTTTTATGCGATCTGTAAAGCGATGATCGAAACTCATTACATTCCTGACTTTATTACTGTTGATGGTGGTGAAGGTGGAACGGGAGCGGCACCGCTTGAGTTTTCTAATTCAATCGGTATGCCTGCGCGAGATGCGTTGATATTTGTTCATTCAACATTAATGGGGGCAGGTCTTCGTGATCATACACGGATTATCTCATCAGGAAAAATCCTCACAGGGTTTCACATGTTACGTGCACTTGCGCTTGGGGCTGATGCGTGCAATTCTGCACGCGGTATGATGCTTGCCCTCGGTTGTATTCAAGCATTACGCTGCAACAGTGGAGAATGTCCGACCGGTATTGCGACACAGAATAAATCGCTCATGTATGGACTTGATGTTGAAGATAAATATATGCGAGTTGCACGTTTTCATAAAGCTACTATTGAAGGCTTCCTTGAACTGCTTGGTGCGATCGGTCTGTCTCATCCGTATGATCTCAAACCACATCATATTTTCCGCCGTGTTGATGATATGCGAACGGTTAGTTTAGGTGAGCTGTATAAATTCCTTGAGCCAGGGCAACTATTGGATGAGCGTTCTATTCCCTCGTATATGAAGAAAGAGTGGCAAATGGCCTCTCCTAATCACTGGCGTGAGTAAGCTACACTTTCAGATTGTCAGCAGTGTCGATAGATCGCTACTTATCTTTCTTAAACATCATGCCCGTTGAATATCCTTTGCCTAAAGATGACCCGATACCGTAGTAGTTGCTCATCCCCGGGGCATAGATAATCGGATTCAACTTTTCTATCGAAGGTTTCCCTGTTTCATCTAAAATAGACTCATCTGCTTTTACATCAAGAATCTCACCAATAAACTGTGTATGCAATCCAAGTTCAAACATCTGTATGACTTTACATTCCAATACTAACTCAGCTTCATCAACATAGGGTGCATCGACAAGATCACTTTGTATTGGAGTGAGCTTTGTCTCATCAAACTTGTCATGATCACGACCAGAAGCGATACCATAGTAGTCTACCTCTGCGACATATTTACCTGAGAAGATATTGACTGTGTAGGCTTTTCGTTCAACAAGGGATGCGAATGAGTATGTAGCTTTGCGCAACGATACCGTAATAGCAGGTGGTTTCGAACAACAGATACCACCCCATGCAACAGTCATGACATTTGGTTTATCATCTTTATCGTATGACCCGATTACCCATGCAGGAGTCGGGTAAGCGAGAGTTTTTGCTCCGAATGATTTTTTCAATGTGTATTACTCCTTATTCTGCTTCAGGATATGTACCGGGTAAGAGCATAAATAACGGGTTGCCATTATTCTCTGATTGTAATTTCAGATATTGAAACAATGATGATCGTTCGAGTCGACTTGAAACGGGAGACATCCGTGAGCCAAAATCTATTAGTCCTTTATATTGTGGCCACTGAATCAATCTGTATTCATCGCTCTTTAGATTTGCTTGTTCACGAGCAATATCAATTGCGAGCATTAGCCCCCCAATTTGATCGACAAGTCCGTTTTCTAACCCGTCATTTCCAGAATACCAGTGCCCTTGAGCGATTGCTTTTACTGAATCGACAGACAGGTTACGACCTGATGCAACCTTTCCGACAAACCGTTCATACATTCCTTTGATACGTGACTCAATCAGAGAGCGTTCTTCAACAGTCAGGTTCCTTGACGGCACTCTCATGCCCAGATATGGCAACATTACTCCAAAGCCTGCCTCGGCATGCTCCCCCCGTTTTACATAATCCGATGTCAAGCCAAGTTTATTGCTCAGTCCTTTGTCGTACAGCCAACCACCAATAACACCAATAGAACCTGTTATTGTATTTGCACCTGCGAGAATCTTGTCACCATACATTGAAATCCAGTACCCGCCCGAGGCGGCAACCTGTCCTTGGGATATTATAACAGGTTTTTTCTTGGAACACTTTTTCAAAGCTTCAGCAACTAAATCAGAAGCCATCCCGTCTCCACCTGGTGAGTCAACACGAAGGACGATCGCTTTTACTGTCTTATCTTTTGAAAGACGAAGCAATTGTTTTTCAAGAGAGCGAGCTTTGATACCGGATTCCATAGCGCAGGCACCGACAGCATATACAACAGCAATTTTCGGTTTTTCTCCCCATTGGCCATCTTCGTTTTCAAATGTAGCCAAACGCCCGACACGTAAAGTTCGCATTTTTTCACCTGAGAGTGCTTGGGCAACCTTTGTAAAATCGGACCATCTTGCCAACGTATCTACCAAACCTGCATCTTTTGCCTCCTGTGCAGGTAACCATGTCGTATTGTTTACAATATCATCAAATGTTGAATGCGAAATTGAACGAGAGTTGCACACTTCATCACGAACGAGTTCATACCAATCATCAACATAGGCCTGTCGTTGTTCTCTATCTGCATTTGACATGTCAGAACGACTTAATGCTTCAGCCGCTGATTTGTATTTGAAAAATCTCCATTCATCAAAACCAAGTCCTAATTTTTCAAGTGCTCCTTTGAAGAACGTTCGGCCTAAAACATATCCTGGCAACATTATTGAGCCTTCAGGATCAATCACTATTTTATCCGCAACTGAAGCAAGGTGGTACTGAGTCATGTCAGCTGATTCAATAAAGGCTATTATTCTCTTCCCCTTGGATTGACAATGAGCCAACTCGTTTCGTATCTCCCAAGCAAGTTCAGGGGCGACTTTCATGCCAATTAAATTAACAGCAATGGTGCTGACTCGCTCATCATCAGCAGTTGCTTTAATTGCTTTGAGAAGGTTCAAGAAGCGAATAGTTTCGTCAAAGTAACGATACTTTGTGTAGTCGACACGCCCCGTAAAGCTCATTGGAACCATGCGTTTGTCAGATTCGAGCAGTTGACTGATAGCGGTTGGTCGTTTTCCGCCAAATTCAACACCATAATTGTAACGAGTCAATTTCTGGCTGTCATCGTAACTGCTTTGTCCTGAGAAGACAGATCGACCTAAGTCAAAAGAAAAGCCCAGGGTGAATGTTTCGTTTTCAAAAAATCGTCCTGTCATTTGGAAACCTGAGATTGGTTGGACGATTGCACCAACCGACCACGGGGCATTTTTTATGTTCATTCCATATTCAAGTGCACCATCGGCAAAAACAGTTAGCTTATCAGAGCCGAAAGGGCGAAGGCCAAGACTTGCGACGGTCTCGTTCCATCTTGTATTAAGAGAGAAGGTGTTAATCAACCCGACTGAAATGTATCTATTGGGCCGTGTTATAGATCCAAAACTGAGAATTTTCTCACGACCTACTTCAGTATCATCACCTGAAGACCAACTATATCCGATACCGAAGGAATGACTTTTATCTCCTCCACCCAACGCAACTTGGTAGTCGGTTACTGTGTATTCTCCTATATCCAAATGCACGGCACTTAATGCAAGAGGACGATTGACCATGTATAATCCATACTGACCGATCGATCCCGCATCAATACCGTCAGATGACCAGAGAAAACCGAGCCTCGGAGAATCAACCATACCAGCTTGACCTGGGTTTGTGTAGCCATACAACCCACTGCCAAGTGTTGCTGAGGGTGCTTGTAGGAAACTGCTTCGTGAATAGTATGAATCGGGCGTGGCATAAGCTGTTGATGTGATGAGTAACAGGATGGCAAATAATCTGGATCGCATAATAAAAATCTCCATGAGTGCGAGAGAGACAACCTCTGCTCTGTTTTACTGTGCATTATTATAATAGAATAGACGTCTCTGTATACCATAAAGTTTCATAAGGATACAGCTATAAGGGTCGTTGATAAACCTCCTGTTTGAAATGCGAATCGCAACAATCCATTGAGACTTTTGTAACATACTTATTTTTTGAGTAAAGGAATGATAGTGTCGTGTAAATCTGCCCGATAATGCAGACCAGATATATGCGATGCTCGCATTATTTTTGAATAGGCAGTGAAATCATCCAAGTGAGCAAGCCCGACTTCACGTATTTCACGATGATCAGTAAAATTAAAGTCCCCGGAAACATAGACTGCTTGAAAGACGTGCGAATTCCACTCGATTGTATCGTCGTTAGAACAAAATGAGACGTCGGTTTTGAGGAGATAGTGTTGTACTTCTATCTCACACCCTATCTCTTCCAACATTTCTCTCGCTACTCCCGCATCGAATGATTCTCCAGGATTCAATCCTCCCGAAGGTGCTCTGAAAAGGCCGGGAGGATAAAATGGTTTAGCGATGACAATGATTTGATCTTCTTTAAAGATATAGAGGGTTATATCATGTTTACGTCCATTCTTTTGTGTGGAGCGAATGAAATCAAATTCTTTCTTGTCTGTTTCAAATGAAAAGGATGCAATCTTAGGTTTTCCGAAACGAGTTTTTAGCTCCTCAATCATTTCATCCGAGACAAACATTGTGAAAACGGCTCTCTAAAATAATGGTGTAATTCTGTCTTGCAGTGGTAACGTTGTTACCTCTGGCCCACTCTCAGTAATAAGCATATCGATTTCAGTACGAAAACCGCAATCATGCATATAGATTCCCGGTTCGA
>JAJRUL010000233.1 GCA_024277795.1 Candidatus Zixiibacteriota bacterium | reverse complement strand
TAATCTCAAAGTAAGACATCCCGCCCTGACCCTTGAACTTTGCATTATCCAAAGTTACAGAGTACTTCGTTCCTAAAGTAGCTTTGTGCTTGGACGCCGGCTCCGAATGCAAGAGTCGGTGAATTTTCAAAGAGTCACCTAGGTTTAGGCCCAGATCGGCAGTCATGACTATACCATCGACATCGGTTGTGAATGTGCCGAGAGGTGTTTCTGTAAAATCAGGAATATCATTTTCGACCTTGAAGAATTCAAATTCTTTCTCTCTTAAAGGAGCGTTGTTAATATCGACAATTAGTAATTCGTGGTTGGAAATGCAAAGAGAAAACTCCGACGTGCTTCCATCATTGTCAGTTGCTGTGGCGGTAAATGATTCACCTTTTTGCAAGAGCTGAGGAATATTCGCAACAAAATCCGCGCGGCCTGAGGCAGCAGTATTGGACTGATCCGCCCAGACGTTTCTGCGACCTTCACCATATCCTGATTCATCGCAAGTGTCATTTATAAATAGTTCTATTACATAACCGTGCGACGGCAATGCCTGAATGTGACCATATATGATTGTTTCTGTTGAAACGGTTTTTAACGAATCTAAGACAGGAAAATTTGACTGTCTATTGGGACCAGTGTCAGAATCAAGAGAGTCATTATCTGTTACACCTTCAGGAGCCAAGTCAATTCCCAATCCTCCATTGGAGAATAGCTTATTGTTGCTAAATTGGTTTTGCGCCCCACTTGCAACGAATATTCCAGCGCCTGAATTGAAGGCGATTGTATTAGTTCCTGTGCCGCCAGGATCTCCGATGTTGTTCATTGATCCTTCGATGACTACACCACTGCCAGCATTTCCCAGTTGATCATCGCCATTCAGGTTCGTACCTATTATACAACTTTGAACAATACTGTGATCACCGTTTTGAATTCTGATACCGTTATCAGAAAACTTATTGATGATCAACCCTCTGAGCTCCACACCGTCAGTTGAGATTGTGAGGCCGTCAATTGCGGCTCCAGATGTACTGGAAAATGTTGATGAACCATTGAGCTCCACGAAACCACCTGGTTGAGTGGAGCCGTCAATAACTACTTGTTCGGTAATAGCAGGTAGCGCAGAGTCCGGCGCTATCGACGGAACGCCTGCAGCGATGATAGCAAAAGTTATTGAATCGAGTCCGGCCTGTGCGTTGGCTTCTTGTATTGCAGCGCGCATAGTGCACTCTGGAATCCCGCTCCCAGCGACATTACCGGTGTTACAGTCACCATCCCCGGGGTTATTATCAATCGCATCGCCAACTGAATTAACTACTAGGCCTGGTGTCGGAGCTGGAACCAAGACGGTTGCGCGATCATTTCCATTAATACTAGATGAGACCAGAATCACTCCATCGTCATTGATTGCCTCCATCATAACTATACTTGAAGGCAAAGGCACCGCGCCATCCATCACATGCAGCCCTTCTGATAATCCGTAGGCAGGTTTAGGTAACCAGAGGAAATGACGACCTATTCCTCCACGCAACAATCCTACGATTTCACCTTTGTTATTGATATCATAAGCAAAGAAAGTCTCAGGTCCGAGACTTCTCATTACTCCATTTTCCCAAATAAAGGCCTCAGAGCCGGAGGTTCCCACAACTTGACTCTTGTCGTTAAAGCTAAATGCTTCACTCTGAGAAAACCCAGGACCCTCCAAGTGAATCAAGGTACCGTTTCGTAAGAGGACAGGCTCCATCCCTCCGCCCACGGCATATGGTTGATTAGCCAAAATCTCACCCAGATTATTAATAGACAGGACAGAACCGCCAGTGAAGAAGAAGTCCTCTGGTAATTGGGAAGCTGAGTTAATATCCCACAAGTATGGTCCGCCAGTTGAGTCTGCTCGCAAAAAGCCAACGATCTGGCCAGAGCTATTAATACTAAATGGCTCACTCCAAGAGACGTCTTGAACTGAGGGAACGCCAAGAAAAACGAATACACCATTATCCCAGAGGTACGCTTTGGGTACAAACCCGTCTTGAGTAAGACTGCCAACGATCTGCCCAATGTCATTGATCGCTGTTATTCCTTTGCTGAAACGGAACTTGTGATTCACCGGCGGAACCAGCGTTACCATCAAATCATTGGTTCCATTAGAATCAGCGTCGCGAAACCATTCTCCGTTTTCAGGAGTTACAACAAACATGAGAAAAGGAGGCCCAAATACCTTCGGCTCAGCCCAACCAACAACTTGCCCTGCATTATTTATGTCAACTGGATAGCTGTCGGCGTAATCCACCGAGGGCACGCCCAGGTCTATGTGTTTGAACTCTTCTGATTTCGATGAGGAAGCTGCAATTAGGATTATAATTATAGCAGTCAAATGAGGAAGGATATGACGTCTCAAAATAGCTCTCTCTTTTTTAATGGTGTGTATTAGCTTTCATTCGTTATGGAGACACTTGGACTGCCTATAATATAACTGGAAGAATAACACAAAACGTGGATTTTCCAAGTCCAAATATTGAGCAACAATCAAGAACCACTCTAGAAACCGTGATTTAGGGCTCAAAGACCGCACAACTATAACTTGGAGGGGCATCATCACATTTACGTCCCGTAACGCCTCAAATGTAAGTGGCTGAACAACTGGAAGATACAGAATAGTGGGCCTTACGAGACGAGTTTCTAGAAAGTATGAACTTGACCGAAGTCGTTGTACAAGCTTCCCCATCTGCCAGAGCGTTGATAAGTAGGGGATATTTAGCATATGCGATGTCATTGGACGCCATTAAGTTAACCTTGGTCGGCGTTTGCTCTGAACGAGAATTCAGATACCAGCTTGGTGGCGCTTGGTGAGTCAGCTCTCTCGAGATTAGCTTTCTGGGGGTAGTGGGGATTGATTTCGGCGAACTGCGCAGGTTTGGCACAGGTTCACGATTGTCGATTTTTCCGTGAAACAATTGTTGACAACCGTAGTATACTATAGTAGCTTGACTAGCTAGTACTAGCTAGCCCACGAGGAGGAGCAATGATAAAGAAAGAGCAGAAGGTCACTAACCGCCGGGAAGAGATCCTAAAGGAAACCATGTACTTGATTCATCAGGGAGGATTGCAGGCGGTAACTATGAGAAAAGTAGCAGATAGGGTGGGAATAAAGGAGCCCTCGGCATATCGCTATTTCCCGGATAAGTCAAAGCTACTAATTGGAATTATCGAGAGCATGAAGAATGTCCTGCTGGCGCCCATACGCAAGATCGAGGCCTCTGTGGCTGATCCTGCGGTGCGATTGGAAAAAATCGTTACCCATCATCTCAATACTGTTCTCCAACTAGATGGTTTACCAATGGTCTTCATGGCTGAAATCGCTGCAACCAAGAAGCTCAACCTCACCAGACACATCAAGCTACTCTTTGAAGAATACCAAGGGATGCTTGAAAGCACGATTCGGGAGTTGAATCCCGGTATTCCATCCTCCTCAGTTGGTGAGTACTCAACTCTTCTCATCGGAATGTCCGCCTCTTTAGCTATTCAGTTGAGACTCGGGATGAGAGACAATGCGAGAAAAGATATTTTTGAATCATTGTTGCCTATGATAATTCAGGACATAGCCAATCACAAAAGGCAAAAGAGCAAATAAATAATTGTTTCAGACAATCGAAAAGGAAGAAAGCATGTCCCCCAAGAAAACTATCACCGCAAGTATGTTTGTGTTGTTCGCGGCGTTCGCATCTCTGGCCGTAGGTAGTCAAAAGACAGACAGTATGCAGGTTCGTCACGGGCGCTTGCAAGTTCCTGAGAAGGTTAAGACGGTATTAGTTCATGAGATGAAAACCATTTCAACACTGATGGGAGATTTGTTGCAATACATTGTGCAGGGTGACTCTGCAAAAGTATCAGCGACGGCCATAGAAATAAGGAACACTAATCTGAAGCAGGAATTCGACGCAAAGGAAATAAAGAAGATTCTTGCGATTCTTCCTAAAGGATTCATAGAGCTAGACAGGAAGTTTCATATGACGGCTAATGAAGTGGCGAAGGCCGTGGAAACTAATGATTTCAAAATAGCCATCAACTTGTATTCAGAAATGACTCAAGGTTGTCTGAACTGTCACACTGCTTATGCTAGTGAAAGATTCAAGAATCTTTCCAACTGATTTTTGCAAGCAGGATAAGTACAACATAGGTGAGATTATGAAATTGAGAATAGCGCTAATCCTTCTTGTGATGGTAGTCGGAGACAATGTACAATCTTTCGGGAAGACATCCTTGTCACTCAGAGAAGCGTTGGATTTATCACTTGCGGCCAATCCTACATTGCTCACAGCTCAAGCAAGATCAAAAGCAGCTCATGCTTCAGTTAGCCAAGCAAATGGCAGCTTATTGCCACAAGTTAGCTTAGGAGCCGGGTATACGATTTATCAGGAACCGAAAATCATAACACCGATACACGAGGTAGGAGTTTTTCCTGCGCTTGATGATGCGATCTACAATC
>JAJRUL010000232.1 GCA_024277795.1 Candidatus Zixiibacteriota bacterium | reverse complement strand
GTCAGCATCGATCAGCGGGCAGATGAAAAGAGAGATATACTCAGGCTTGAGCTTACAGTATCGTTCTGTAGAACCATCAGTTGGTGGAATAAGTAGTTCGGTATACTCTGTCGGTTTGCAAACAGATATAATAAGAAGTGACAACCAGAATCATCCTACAAGTGGCTATTGGATCAAGACCCTCATTGAGTTCAGCTCACGTCGTTATACTGCGGATTCAACAATTGTGACTTCGGCTCAATCGTTAACTGAAACTCGTGCTCATATTGATGCAGGGTCGATATTGTCGGTCAATCGATCTGCTCTCCTGTTATTTCGCATCAAATACAGCGGATTGGAAACACGTGATAATCTCCCTCCACTTTCTGAGTTAGTGTTGGTTGGCGGACCAGGTACTCTGCGAGGATTCAGGAATGAACAATTTGCAGTGTTGAGAATGGCTATTGTGACTATTGAACCGAGGATTCGTTTTTCATCAGGATATTTCTTTACATTTTTTGATGGAGCGTTGTTGAACAACAGAGAGAAAGGAATAAATGATGAAGTGATCAGTCGTGATCAGTTTGAAGCTGGATATGGTACAGGGATCTATTTTTCTGATAGAGGTCGGGCGGTTAGTATATCACTCGGATGGAATGGTGATGTTACTTTTGACCAACCTCGGATTTCTATTGAATTGATTGCTGATATATAAAAGTTGACGTATGACGTGAGATGCTTCTATAGTCATCCTATGAAGGCATTTCTCTCAATTGTTCATCTGTTTAGGCCGGTCAATTGTATTCTTGCCGCAATTGGGGTCTGGGTAGGGGCATATATGACGTTTATGCCCTATGAAATAGACAGTTTAGTCTTTGCCGTATCTTCGGCAATACTGATTTGTGCGGGGGGAAATCTTCATAATGATTATATTGATGTTGAAATAGATAGAATCAGTCATCCGAAAAGAGCTTTAGTGATTGGTGTGATCACAAAGCAGACGGTCTTACAGTTGGCGATTGGATGTTTTCTTGTCGGTATCATGTTGGCTATTGTGGTTGATCTGAGATTGGCATTGTTGGCCCTGCTGGTTGTTGCACTATTGTTGAGCTATAATATCTGGTGGAAGAGGATGCCACTTGCAGGCAATGTTGTTATAGCATTGCTGGCGGGCTTAACATTTCTCACTGGTGATATGGCTGTTGACGGGAAAATTACTTATGGTCTGCCCGGGCCGATGGTTGGTGCAATATACGCACTATTATTTCACTTGGTTCGGGAAATAGTGAAAGATGTGCAAGATATTGAAGGGGATCGTACGATCGGTGTTAATACTCTACCACAAGTGATTGGAGTTAGGCCAGCTCTCATGCTGGCTTTGTTGCTTTTCTTCCTGTTGACAATTCTTACATTCTATCCAATTTGGGAAGGGTGGTTTGGTGCTTGGTATAAGATCGTCGTCGTTTATATAGTTGATTTGCCACTATTGCTTCTGCTAATTCTGATATGGGGTAATCCTACAGGGCGGATGCTATCTGTCGGTTCGTTTGCCCTGAAAATCGGGATGGCCTTAGGTCTTGTCGCACTTGTGGTTGCATAGATGGGCAAAATGAAACCAATAGTTGGCAATGTAGTATAACAAAGAGGCAATGAAGGATGTTTCTTGCCAGATGCTAACAAAGGAGAAACGGTTCTTGTTGAACCACAGCTAGATATACTAATACAATGCGTTTGATATACACCGCCATTATTATTCTTACTTTTCTTCTGATACAACCGGCAATGGCCGGTATTTCGATTTCACAATCAGTTGATAAGACTGAGATTGCATTTACTGATACTGTGACTTTTGAAGTTCTTCTAAACTGGGACGGTCCCCAATTCAAATATCGTTTCGATCGACCTCTTGATCCGCAATTCATATCCCTAAAAGTTGTTGGATTTACTTCTGCAATAAGCTCAGAGGGGGTTGGGGAGGATGAGGTTACAACTAAGCGTTTTTCATATCGATTGATTCCTACTCTTTCAGGTACGGGGCGAGTTGATCCTATAGAGATAGGGTATGTCACATATCCAGATTCATTACCCGGCGAACTTTTGACAGAAGAAATGAGGCTGATTATTGCAAAGCCGATCGCGAAGAACGAGGAAGAATCGTCTTCAATCTGGCTGTATATTGTCGGATGTATCATCCTACTTGGAATAGGGGTTACAGGATTTGTTATCTATAAACGGTCACAAAATGATCATGTCACTATGCTCTCACCAAAAGAGAAATTTCTTGATGAATTGGCGTCGATTAAACGAGAGTCTGGTTCTGATATGAAGAAGTTTCAGTATCAGCTTCATACAGCATTGACTGAATTTGTCAAAATGCATTGTTCTGTTGATCCTGTTGGTATGGATATTGAGACATTGAAAACAGCCTTAAATAAAGCAAAGTTAACTGATGAGGCATCGAACAAAATATCGAGTTGGTTGATTCAAGCTGAGCGTGATAAATACCAACCGATTCAAACTGCCCCGGGTGATACAATCAGATTAGAATCGGAAATACGAACATTGTTTGAGAAGATTTGATACAATATTTGGAGGTGTAATGAACGTAGATATTCAAGAAATACAGACTCGAGTTGAGAAAGAGTCAGCTTTTGTTGAAAAGCTCAGTACTCAAATCAAATCGATCATAGTCGGACAAAGCTATCTTATTGAGCGTTTGTTAATCGGTATTCTTGCCGATGGACATATTCTGATTGAAGGTGTTCCTGGCCTTGCGAAGACTCTTTCGGTCAATACATTGGCAAAATCGATTGAGGCAAAATTTCAACGTTTGCAGTTTACGCCTGATTTGTTACCAGCAGATCTTATTGGAACGATGATTTATAATCCTCAATCGGCAGAGTTTACCGTTAAAAAAGGTCCGATTTTTGCCAATATCATTCTTGCGGATGAAATCAACCGTGCCCCTGCAAAAGTGCAGTCTGCTTTGCTTGAGGCGATGCAGGAACGTCAAGTAACTATTGGCGATACGACGTACAAACTGGATGAACCTTTTCTTGTACTTGCGACTCAGAACCCAATTGAGCAGGAAGGGACCTATCCGCTCCCAGAAGCACAGGTAGACCGTTTCATGCTTATGCTGAAGATCGGATACCCGACACCGGCAGAAGAGCGAGAAATTATGGATCGGAATACTGGCGAAGTAAGACAGCAGATCGATTCGGTCGTGAATACTCAAGACATCCTTTCTGCTCGACAGGTAGTGCGAGATATCTATGTTGATGATAAGGTCAAAGAGTATATCGTCAATGTCGTTTTTGCAACTCGTGAACCTGAGAAGTATGGTTTAGGTGATATGAAGAACCTGATAGCATTTGGAGGATCACCTCGAGCAACTATATACCTGAATCTTGCGGCAAAAGCTCATGCCTTTATCAAGGGGCGTGGGTATATCACCCCTGAAGATGTGAAAGCTATCGGGCATGATGTTTTGCGTCATCGTCTCTTGGTGACATATGAAGCGGAAGCTGAAGAAATAGATTCTGATGCAATTGTATCTAAAGTATTTGATGCAGTAGAGGTACCATAGGAAATTTGACCATGATACCAACCGAAGTTCTCAAAAAGATCCGTCGTATTGAAATACGGACCAAGAAGTTGGTTAACGATCTCTTCAGCGGTGAGTACCACTCGACTTTTAAGGGTCAAGGGATGGAGTTTGAAGAGGTTAGAGAGTATGTCGCAGGTGATGAAATTCGGCTGATCGACTGGAATGTAACTGCTCGCACCGGCTTCCCTCACATAAAGAAATTTAAGGAAGAGAGAGAGCTTTCTGTTGTGTTACTGGTTGATGCTTCTTCATCGGGGCGTTTTGGCACTCGTGATCGGTTTAAGAGTGAAATGGCTGCTGAATTGAGTGCTTTGTTAGCTTTTTCTGCGATTAAGAATAATGACAAAGTTGGGTTGATCATTTTTACGGATGATATCGAAATCTTTGTGCCTCCTCGGAAGGGGCGTGCTCATGTTTTGCGTATTATTCGGGAAGTCCTCTATTTTGAACCGAAAGGAAAGGGGACGAACATTGGTGGTGCTCTTGAGTATTTTTCTAAAGTTATTAAGCGGAAATCAGTCGCATTCCTGATTTCTGATTTCCTTTCTGATGATTTTGTGAAACCACTTCAGATTGCTAATCGCAAGCATGATCTCATAGCAGTTAAGATATCTGACCCGAGAGAGACAACATTTGAGAATGTAGGATTGATTGAGCTTGAAGATGCTGAGACGGGAGAGGTTTATTTGATAGATACTGGATCAAAGGCATTCCGAAGAGAGTTTGCTGCAAAATCTGAAGAAGATCTTACCAGTTTGAGCCGGGAATTCAGATTGATGAATCTTGATTTTATCAATCTTCGGACTGATCAATCGTACATTGTACCACTAATCAATTTTTTTAAGATGAGAGAGAAACGACACTAATGTTTGTGAGCAAAAGGATGCAATATATTATAGGTGTCTGTGTGATACTTGTAGGAATTGTCTTAGGGGGGTGTCAGGAAGAAGTAGACACCGAAGCAATTATTGCTCGTCATAAAAAGTTGGCAGGTGAATTACGAGACAATGGGCTATATAATGCGGCGATATCCGAATATGAACAGGCTTTGGCTTCAACTGCGTTGAATGATGAGCAAAGGGCGAACCTCAACTATCTTATAGGTCGAATCTGTTTTGAACAGACAAAAGATTATGAGAGGGCGGCAGCGAGTTATCTCAAGGCGACATCTCTCAACCCTGAAGGATCTTTTACCTCTGAGGCCCGTCGAAACTTAGTCGCTTCACTTGAAAAAATAGGCAATGTTGTTGATGCTCGAAGACAACTTTCCTCTGCGACTGATATCGATGCTCCTGCAGTTCCAGCGCAGGGGCAAGATGATATTGCTGTTGCACGTATAGGCGGAGTCCCAATCTGGCTTTCGCAACTTGATGAGGAACTGCGGTCATTACCTCCCAAACTACAGAGCCAGTACAGTGACCCAAAAGCGAAGGCTTCTTTCATGCGTCAATTTGTTGGGCAAGAACTACTCTACCATGCGGCCTTGAGGGAAAAGTATGACAAAGACCCAGAGATACAAAAGAAACAGAGGATTCTGCAACGAAGGCTCTTGGTTGATAAGTATATAACCGACAAAGTTATGCCACAGATCAAGATCGACACGTTGGATGTGATAAACTATTACACTGCCAATAAAGCTGATCGATATCAAAATGCACCGTACGATTCAGTAAAAGCTCAGGTATTTATCGATTATCAGATGCAAAAAACACAATCTGCATATACAGATTATCTGTCTATGTTGGCAAATAAGGAAAAGGTCGAATTTTACGACCAGAATGTGCGATAGATGAGAGTAACAACTCGACATACGATAATGCGTGTTGCTGTGACTGTGATTGCTTCGATCATCTTAAGTTGTTCGCAGTTGTATGCCTCTGATACTGTCGATACGGTAAAGACGCTGAGTGGTATTGAGATACAAACTTCAGTTGATCGAACAGAAATTCTTATTGGTGATTTGATTCAATACTCACTAGTCATCATACATGACAGCACAGTTCAATTGATACCGCCTCCTTTGGGTGCTAATCTTGGAGCTTTTGATGTAAAAGACTATAAGCCTGACCGTGTGACCCATCTGGAAGATGGACGTATTCGTAATGAAAACATCTTTGTGTTAAGTACGTTTACTACTGGTGACTATGTTATCCCTCCTGTACCTGTGGCATTCAAGCTCTCAGATGGAAGCAGAAAAGTAATCCTTTCTGAAGCTGTTCCTATCAAAGTTAAGTCTTTGTTGGCTGAGGCTGGTGACTCGGTCGATATTCGTCCTCTTAAAGCACAATATGAACCTGAACCTGATCTCACGCCGTATTATCTGTGGGGTGGATTATTGTTGTTGGTTATTCTTTTACTTGTCGTTTTCTTCTGGTACCGTCATAAGAGGAAAGGATTGGGTAGTGAGAAAGTTGACCTGAGACCTCCTTGGGAAATAGCGTTTGAGAAAATGGCTTTTCTCAAACAAAAGGATTATCTCGATACGGGAGAGTTTAGGCTGTATTATCTTGAACTTACTTCTATTGTTCGATGGTATCTCGGTCGTATGTATAAGCTAAACATTCCTGATATGACAACTGAGGAGCTTCTTGCCGAGATTGATAAGGGAATGCTTCCAGATGATGTATACGACGAACTTTCGCAATTTTTGAAACATGCCGACCTTGTGAAGTTTGCTAAGATGATGCCTGAACAGAGTCGTCCCGAAAGAGACTATGGCTTTGTACACAAGGTTATTGATTTCGTCCGTAAACAATACCAAGCTCAGCAGGAAAGTGAAACAGATACAGCTAATTCTGCTACAAATGCATCAACCTCCAAACAGGGAAATAAGGAGGGAGTGCAATGAAACTTGAATTTGCTGGGATGAAGATCAATTTTTTTGATCTTGTTGAAGCGACAATCCCTCCGTTACTCATTTTTATTGGTGGGGCATTGCTGGTCATTGCAGTTCTGTATTATCATTATCGTGTACGCAATGCGCAATCGGCTACAATTAAGTATTCTGATATTCGTATTGTCAAACGTGCGGCGAGGAATAGTCGTCAACGATTCAGACCCCTACTGCTCTGGTTAAGGATAGGTGCAATTATTCTCTTTATCGTTGCATTTGCCCGCCCTCGTTCGGGGACTGAATACAGAGAAGTGAAGTCTGAAGGTATTGATATCATGCTGGCACTCGACGTTTCATCATCTATGCAAGCTGAAGATTTCAAACCGCACAATCGACTGTATGTAGCCAAAGAGGAACTGAAGAAATTCATCCACAGGCGAGTGAATGATCGAATCGGCTTAGTTGTTTTTGCTCGTTACTCATATACCCAATGTCCGTTGACGACAGATTATGGTGTGTTGATCAATTTTGTGGATCGTGTCGATTTTGGAGTGGTTGAGGATGGTACTGCTATTGGTATGGCTATTGCGAATGGAGTCAATCGTCTTCGTGAGTCGAAGGGAGAAGAGGGAAGTCGTATCATGATCCTCCTTACCGATGGTGATAACAATGCGGGTGAGATTGATCCGATTACTGCGGCAAATTTGGCTGCAGCATTTGGCATTAAAATATATACTATAGGTGCAGGTAAGCCGGGGAATGCGATGTTCCCGTATCAGGATCCGTTATTTGGCAAACGATATGTGTATCAACCGACTCGTATTGATGAAGAGACGCTTAAACAGATAGCGGAAAAAACAGGCGGGAAGTATTTTCGTGCTCGTTCCGGAGATGAACTTGAACAGATATATGGGTTGATTGATAACTTGGAGAAGACAGAAGTTGAGATTGCTGAGCATATTCAATATGAAGAGTTGTTTCACTACTTTGTGTTTGGGGGATTGTTCTTGCTCATGTTAGAGATATTGTTGGCTAATACGTACTTTAGGAAACTACCTTAGGAGTGTAATTAAGAAGAGCTATGCGATTTGCATCACCTGAAAACTTCATCCTTCTTTTGCTCATCCCCGCTTTGATCATCTTTATCTATTGGGGAATACGGCGCAAAAAAAGCCTCTTATCTCGTTTTGGTGACCTCCCTCTTATAATGAAGAATGCACCGTACATCTCTTTTGCTCGACAAGGGACAAAAGGGGCAATGCTGATACTTGCAACGTTGTTTCTTGTTCTTGCCTTAGCTCGTTTACAGTTTGGGACTCATCTTGAACTGCTCAAAAGGGAAGGAATCGATATTATTATAGCCCTTGATGTCTCAAATTCTATGCTTGCTCGCGATATAAAACCTAACCGTCTTGATAAAGCTCGTCAGGAGATACGAGGGATAATTGATCGACTTAAAGGGGACAAAATAGGATTGATCGCTTTTGCAGGGGAGGCATTTGTACAGTGTCCCCTGACTCTTGATTATTCAGCCGCCAGCTTTCTTTTATCTGCAATGGATCAAACATCGGTGAGTATTCAGGGGACCTCATTGACTGCTGCTATCGAGATGGCGACAAAATCATTTGACCAGTTGGATCGTAAGCACAAAGCTCTGCTGCTGTTAACTGATGGTGAGGATCATGATGAGGGAGCGATTCAGGCTGCCGAAGAAGCCCGAAAAACCGGTGTAAAGATCTATGCAGTAGGGATTGGTAATCCTTTAGGGGAACCAATTCCTATCTTGGATCGTAAAGGTAATCAGGTAGGATTCAAAAAAGATGAAAATGGTGAGGTGATCGTTTCGAAGCTGAATGAGGAAATTTTGCAGAAGATCGCTTTGGCATCAGGTGGGAAGTATTACAGAGCTACTGCTGGGGAGTTGGAGCTGGAAAGGATTTTTGAAGAAGTTTCGCGAATTGAGAAAAAAGAGTTGGAAGATACTTTAGTAACCCGCTATGATGATCGATATCAATGGCCGTTGCTTTTTGCCATTTTATTGGTTGTTGGTGAGTTCTTTATTCCTGAGCGTAAGAAAAAACGAGGTGTGCAATGATAAGAATTATATATCTGTTTCTGCTTATCCTCATGGCTAGCCCTGTTTCAGTATTGGGTGACAGTTTTTCAAGTGAGTTGCGTAAGGGTAATGATGCCTATAGTGCAGGAGACTATGTTAAAGCACTCGAGCATTATCATGCGGCTGAGACTGAGAAACCGGAAGCACCGGAGCTTCGATATAATCTTGCAGGTACTGCTTTTCGACAAGGAAAGTTCGAGTCGGCGATTGAAGATTACAATAAGGCACTCAATACGGATAACATCGAGTTAGAGGCAAAGGCACAATACAATCTCGGTAATACATATTATCGTTCAGGTGATTATCAAAAGGCGATTCAAAGTTATGAGAAGGCTTTGGAACTCAATCCTGAAGATGTTGATGCAAAGTTCAATCTTGAGATGGCTCGGAAGATGTTGAAAGAGAATTCAAAGTCAGAAGAGAACAAGCAGAATCAACAGCAAAAACAGGATCAGCAACAACAGAAGCAGGACCAACAACAGCAAAACGACAACCAGCAACAGGATCAGCAGGATCAAAAGCAGAAGCAAGATGAAAATGAGCAGGGAGAACAGGATAAAAACAAACAGCAAGGGGGGGAAGACCAGAAAAAAGATGACAAGGAACAAAAGCAACAGCAACCACAAAAAGCCAAGCAGATGTCCAAAGAGGATGCTGAGCGAATACTCAATTCCTTAAAAGATGATGAACATGATATCCAGAAAAAAATCAAACGTCAGAGTGTTGTTGGCAACTATCGTGGGAAGGATTGGTAAATGCCCGTTGAAGGTCGTATTTATTCAATTGTAGTTATTCTGTTACTCCTTGTACTGTGCACGACTGTGTATGGGGGATCTAATGATCCTATCTCGGTTGTAGTATCGTTAGATCATGACGAAATCTCAATGGATGAGGCAGTACTCCTATCTGTTGTTGTTTCAGGCGGAGATCAAAATCTTCCCAGGCCTCATATGCCGAATTTGCCGATGTTTGAAGTCTATTCTCAGGGGCAATCAAGTAATATCAGCATTGTGAATGGCAAAGTAAGTGCTTCTGTGAACTATCGTTATCTTTTGATGCCGACTCGACCTGGTAAATTTCCAATTCAGGACATCGCAGTTGTTTATAACAATCATCGTTATGTAGGCAATACGGTTGAAATTTCTGTGCGTAAGTCGGGAGCAGTGCCAACTCAGAAGAAGAAAACCGGGGTAGTGGATGATACTGAAACAGGAAAACCGTACTATCTCGAAGCAGTTGTAGATAAGAAAAATCCGTATGTGAATGAACAGGTTACTCTAACTCTTAAATTTTACATTGCGGTTCGGTATCATCGTAATCCGGAACTCACTGAACCGACAACAACTGGATTTTGGACAGAACTCTTGGGGAACAAAGCACCTTACCGAGAGCGGG
This sequence comes from Candidatus Zixiibacteriota bacterium, assembly GCA_024277795.1. GTDB lineage: Bacteria > Zixibacteria > MSB-5A5 > GN15 > FEB-12 > JAJRUL01. Next base: position 10,069 of record JAJRUL010000232.1, on the reverse strand, counting down.
TTAACGGCCGGACATATCGGGTTATAGAACGTAAATACGCCCTTTTCCCCACACAGACAGGTGAATTAACAATTGGCCGTGCAACCATTCGCGTAGCAGTAGATAGTAAGAGAAAGAATTATCGTGATCCTTTTGGCATGTTCGGAGATATGTTTGACACTGGTAAAGAAGTCTCTGTACGCTCTCTTCCAGTCAAGGTCAATGTTAGGCCATTGCCCAAGGAGGGAAGACCCGCTGATTTTACAGGTACAATCGGTGACTTCAAGATTTCAGCTAGGGTAGACAAGCGTGAAGTTGAACTTAACCAGCCAGTGACAGTCACAATTAAGATAACAGGAGTTGGGCATGTAAAGGCCGCCGCAGAGCCGGATATCCCCGATCAGGACGATTTCAGGATTTATCGAGCCAGTAGCTCTGAAAATATCTCGAAGGCACAAGATAGAATAGGTGGGACGAAGATTTATGAGGAAGTTTTTATCCCTAAGCGTCCTGGTACTTTGACTATTCCTGCGATCAACTACACGTTTTTCAATCCTGCGGAGGAGAAATACAAACGAGTTGCTACCAGGCCGATTCGGATCAATGTGACAAAACCAGACGGTTGGACAGGTTCTGAGGAAATCCCGTTTACACAATCAGAAGTGAGAATTAGCTCAGATTCGAGAGATATTCGGTATATCAAGGAGTCACCTGGAGACTTGGTCCCTATGGGAGAGGTCATTTTGACAAGCCCGCTTTATATTATTGTCAACGGGATACCGTTGTTTGCTCTGATGGCGACAATCTTGATCTGTAAACGTCAAGCGAAACTCTCGTCTGATCAAAGCGGTGCACGAGCACGGAAAGCTGGAAAGATGGCTCGTAAGAGATTAAGCTCTGCTCGTGCTTTGGCTAAAGTAAGTACGGCTTCAGAATACTTCGCAGAGCTTCATCTAACTCTGACTTCATATATTGCGGATAAGTTAGATATGTCACCGCATGGGCTCACAATTGATTTGATTACTGATTTGTTGTCACAACGGCAAGCTCCTGAATCATTGATTGAAGAGGTTGCTTCAACGCTTCAGAGGTGTGATTTTGCACGTTTTGCCTCAGCAAGTGTCAATCAAGAGGATATTGATAATGCACTTGAAACAGTTACAGAGTTGATGATCAAACTGGAGGGAACTAAACTTGCATAGAAAACTATCCCTGATATTGTTTGTTGCTGTGCTTATCTCTTGTTTCACAGTAAATGTTGTTGCACAGAATCAAGCGGAACGATTCAAAAGGGCTAACGCTTTCTATCAGGATAAAGATTATGTAAGTGCCAGGAGCTTGTATGAAGCAATCCTTAAAGATGGTTATGAGTCGGCCGCACTGTATTACAACCTAGGTAACACAGCCTATAAATCAGGTGATCTGGGTTATGCCGTTTTGTATTACTATCGCGGTACCCGCCTTGATCCTACTGATCTCGATTTACGTAACAATCTTGAGTTTGTATCCAGTTTGTCTCAAGTTCAGATGGAAGGAGTGGAGCTCAATCCTGTACGAAGTTTCTTTGAAGATATCGTCGGTTCCTATTCTCTGAGTTCGTTGGCGTGGCTTACCTCGGCTTTTTTCATACTTTTCATACTTGTTTTGATTGCACGTATAGGTTTTAGCCTTAATAATTCTGCTATTCGAGTCTCTACAGTATTTGCACTACTACTTTGTCTGGTTGTTGCAGGGTTGACGACATTTAAGTATCAGACAGATTACTTACGTCGGAGAGCTGTGATTGTGGCTGATGAATGTTCAGTACTTTCCGGTCCTTCTGAGAAAGCAGATGTCGAATTTGACGGTGCACCGGGATTGTTGGTCGAAATTATCGAGACAAACGGGGATTATGTGAATGTTCTTTTTGCCAACAAACGCACAGGGTGGCTTAAAAAAGAGATAGTCGCTGTTATATAAGTATTTACGGTGGCTAGTTGTTCTAAATTTGTTTGACTCCAGATATTACTCCCTCTATCTTAGCAAGTTGCATTCATTTGATGAGTAGAACTATGGCCACTATGTTGAAGAAAAAACAATTCTGGGGTATCCTGATCGCGATAGCTCTTTTAGCATATTGCGTGAAAGATATTTCGGGAGAACAGCTCAGGTCGTTGGCCGGTCGCGTGAATTTGGTCTATATGATGCCTGCCGCGCTTCTCTCTTTCAGTTTTGTTATTATTAAAGCATTCCGTTGGCGGTTAATTGTCTCTCCACAGAAAGCTATACCGATAATACGTTCTGTGACATTGTATTCTGCAGGGCAGATACTTAATGTCCTTATGCCTGCTTTGACCGGGCAGGTAGGCAGAATGTTTCTTTTCTCAAAAAAGTGTGATTTGCGCAAATCTTTTGTCTTCTCAACATTTGTACTCGAAGTGCTATTTGATGCTATTAGTCTCGTGGTGTTACTTCTTGCAACATCATTAGCTTTTGCGTTCCCCTCTCAATATCGTGCTGTGAGCTATGTTATCGGATCGGCAACAGTTGCTGCACTAATTTTTTTGTATCTGATTCTTCAGTATCAACAACGGATGGAGCATATTGGAAGAAAATACTGGCGGGACAGATGGCCAGGTTTTTATATCTCTCTTAAGAAGTTTATGCGATCATTTACAAAAGGGATAAAACTCCTGAAATCGAGCCAACATCTTTTTGGATCATTGGTACTATCAATCTTATATTGGGGATCGCATATCCTTGTCGTTTATTGTCTCTTTAAAGCCTTTGGGTTTAGTGAACTTCCGATAGCGGCTGCTGCTACAGTAATGATTGTCAACACTATTGCCTTGATGGTTCCGATTACTCCTGGCAATGCTGGTACTTTTGAGGTTGCTGTTAGTGCATCATTGGCCGCTTTCCCATCTGTAGGTCGTGCTGATGCTGTTATGTTCGCATTGGCGCTACATTTGCTCGACCTTTTGCCACCATATATCATGGGGATGTTTTTCCTGCGCTCAGAAAAAGTATCAATCCGAGAAATTCAAACTGAACATGCGGAAGAAGATGTCCTTGAGCATTTAGCTGAGGATGGTTCTCTGATTGAACGAGAGGATCCGGTATGATAAAATCATTTCACTATGTTCCGGGGAAAGATATTGTCGTTCGTGAAGGGATTGCAGATTTTGACAAACTTTTTGCTGTCCCTGATTCTGTGCTCTGGGTCGATTTGTGTAAGCCGACAGATGAAGAATCGTATGTTCTGACTCATGATTTCGATTTTCATCCGTTGGCGATTGAGGACGTGATCTCGGAGAGACCACGGACGAAAATTGATGATTATAGTCGCTATCTGTTTCTCGTTTTTCAGCTCGTTGACTACGTGGGTCCTGAGCATGGTTTGAAGATCAGTGAAGTTGATCTGTTTGTTACTGATAATGTTGTTGTGTCTGTGCATTATGACGAGCATCGTATCTGGGACTATCTGCATCATAGAGCAGAAAGAGATGAGCGTTTGCTTTCACGTGGTGCTGAGTTTATGTTTCATGCCGCTATTGACTCAGTAGTTGATAACTATAATACAACACTAGATATTCTTGAGTATGAAGTAGATCAAGTTGAAGATACAGTGTTGGGCGCACCTGATGAGGTAATTCTCAAATCAATATTTACTCTACGTAGAGATATTGTGCATCTGAAGCGTATGGTAATTCCTCAACGTGATGTTGTTAGACGACTCTCACGGCAGGAGTTTAAGTTGGTTTCAGAGACGGCGGCAGTCTATTTCTCTGATATTCATGACCATTTGATTCGAATAGATGATTTGGCAGATTTCCATCGTGAAATTCTCAACTCATCACTTGAAGTATACTATTCTTCGATTTCGACTAAGACGAATGAAATTATTAAGATCCTGACGATTTTTACTGTCTTGTTTATTCCACCTACATTTCTGGTTGGATTATGGGGGATGAATTTCAAGAATATGCCTGAGACTGAATGGGAATTAGGATATTATTTTGCTTTAGCCTTTATGGCTATAGTAGTGGTTGGCCTAATACTCTTTTTCCGGCGTAAGAAATGGCTTTGATTATGAACGCGTTATGCGTTTTATCTGTTTTATTGAAACAAAACATTGCAAATACTGTTTCCAATACTAATAAACAACAACCTCAACTAATGATGTTCTCGGATTGTGAGTATGAGAGTGACTGTAGACTCAGAAGTATTGCAAAAAACTGGACCTGTTAGCGTGAATAATCTGATAGAACCGAATAAATCACTCGGATACTCATCACTCTATCTTGACTTTATAGCGGGGCTTCATTCCGCACGTCATTTCTATTCTGCTGATAACATAGATGATTTAGCGCCTGTATTGCAGAAGATTTCCTACCCACGGGAAGAGCTTGTAGCTCTATTGACAAAACAGAATACAATATTTGGTGCAGGTGTAGAGACCTTCAGGCAGATTGAGAAACTGAAAGATGAGAATGCTCTTTGTGTTTTTTCAGGGCAACAAGCATGCTTGTTCGGAGGTCCTCTTCTTGTTCTCATCAAAGCTCTTGCGATTGTGAAGACGGCTAAACAATATGAGAAACAACTGAATTGTCCCGTTCTGCCTATCTTTTGGATAGCAGGTGATGACCATGATTTTGAAGAAGCAAACCACTGTTTCGTATTGTCTCGTGATACTCAGGTGTGTAAGATCAGCTATGACACTTCAGAGCAAGTCATGGGAATACCGACATCTGATATCTATTTCTCAGACGAAAAGGCACTTGAAGATGTGAAGCAACAGTTGAAACAAGTGCTCGGAGAGACTGACTTTACAGGTGACTTGTATGAATTGATCGAGCAGTCGTATGATTCTGGCGAAACGATGGTAACGGCGTTCGGAAAATTCATGGCTCGACTTACTTCAGAATACGGATTGATCTTTTTTTCACCTGGAGATAGAGATGCCAAAAAGTTAGCTATTCCTTTCCTGCAGGGTATTCTCAGAAAACAGGATGAACTCCATAAACGTATATCGTCATCGAATAATCATATTTTGAAGCATGGGTATCATATACAAGTAGAAAAAAAAGAAAATGCTACATATCTGTTCTACAATTTGAATGGTCGTCACCACATCTTACGATCAGGGTCTGACTTCACTGTTAACGGACAGACGTTCACGCTTGATGAACTCATTGATAAAATAGAACAGTCGCCTGAATTGTTTTCACCCGATGTGATGACTCGTCCTGTTATGCAATCCTATCTGTTCCCTGTGATTTCACAGAAAGGTGGACCTTCAGAGATTGCATATCTTGCACAAATAAACAACATATTTGATCTTTTCGATCGAGTGGTACCATTCTATGTTGCTCGTCCTACAGCAACAATATTGGAAAGACGCTTTGATGCGATTATGTCAGATTATGATATTTCGTTTGAGCAGATAACGGGTGATATAGAGCAGGTTGTTAATAGGGTTTTGGGCGAATCATTCCCCGATAATCTGCAAGCTTCTTTCGATAATATGCGTGCAAAATTAGAAGCAAGTTTCCAATCATTTCTGGCAGAGTCTGTTGACTTTGATCCCGCACTGAGAAAATTTGGCGAGCAAATTCAAGGGAAGATAGATTATCTTGTGAAACAGTTTGAGGGGAAGACGTTTTCATCTCATAAGAAGAAATCACAGCAGATAGGAGACAGAATACGACGATTACAGCAAGCTGTTTATCCCAGACGTGGTTTGCAGGAACGTACTGTCAATGTGAGTTATTTCCTCGCGCGGTATGGAACCAGTTTTATTGCATTTCTGTATGATCGACTTGATCCCGAGGAAACATCACACCAACTGTTGCATCTTTCTGAAATGGATCGTTGATGGTTATTGGTATAACGTGTTATCCTGTTGCTGGTGGTAGTGGCATAGTAGCAACAGAACTTGGACTGCAATTAGCTCAGCGAGGTCATCAAGTTCATTTCATTACCTATGCTATGCCGTTTAGGTTGGATGAGTATCAGACAAACTTGATGTACCATGGGGTGGAAACTACAGCATATCCTCTGTTCAAGTTTCCACCGTATACACTCACTTTATCAGCAAAGATGGCAGAAGTCTCTCGTAATTTTAAGCTCGATATCCTGCATATGCATTATGCGATACCTCATGCTACCTGTGCATATTTGGCAAGAGAAATGCTTAAAGCGGGAGGGGATCATCTTCCGAAAATTATAACAACTTTGCATGGAACTGATATCACACTTGTCGGATCTGATCCATCATATTATGACATAACGAAGTTTTCTATTCTTTCTTCTGACGGTTTGACAGCGGTATCGAAATATCTTGCTGATGAAACTGCGGAGGTCTTTAAGGTTGATAAGGAGATACGGGTTATTCACAATTCATTTGATGAGAAGCGATTTGTTCCCGGCAGTTGTGTCGATCGACGCAGAGAATTTGCGGGGCCGGATGAATATCTCATTGTGCATGTCTCTAACTTTCGACCTGTCAAAAGAACACTTGATGTCCTCAGTATTTTTGAGAAGATATCTTCAGTATTACCTGCCAGATTAGTTTTAGTTGGGGAGGGACCAGAGACTGTTTTGTCACGCCGTCAGGTAAAAAAGAGACAGCTTAGCGATAAAGTCACTTTCTTAGGCAACCAGACTCGTGTAGAAGCTGTTTTGCAATGTGCAGATCTGTTCTTGATGCCATCTGAAGAAGAGTCCTTTGGACTTGCCGCTCTTGAAGCATTAGCCTGTGGTGTGCCCGTTATTGGAACATCAAATACAGGACTATCGGAAGTTGTGAGTGATGGTGAAAATGGATTTCTGTTGTCGGTCGGTGATACCTCCGCAATGGCCAATGAGGGGATTGCCTTGCTGAAAGATAGTATTCGGTTGAAGGAATTCAAGGAAGCTGCCGCTTCTTTAGCTATACGTCGTTTCTCTGCAAAGAAAATAGTTACTGAGTACGAACAGTTCTATCAGGAGATTCTACATGGATAACTCTACACCTCTCGATATCTTGGCGATTGCCGCTCATCCTGATGATGTGGAAATAACATGTGGAGGGTATCTGATCCGAGCATCATCCGAGGGCAAAGCAGTTGGGGTGCTTGATTTGACTCGAGGCGAGATGGGTACGTATGGTGATGCTTCGATGCGTGATGCTGAAGCACTCACTGCTGCTAAGATTATGGGACTTCATTGGCGGGGCAATCTTTCATTACCAGATAGTGCTGTGCAATATAATCATGAAAATAAACTCAAGATTGCTGAAGTTATTCGAAGAACTAAGCCGAATCTTGTGATTTTACCCCACTGGGAACAACGACACCCCGATCATCTCGCATGCCAGAGATTAGGTTATGATGCCTGTTTTCTTTCTGGTCTGAAACGTTTGTCGATTGATGGGGAACCACATCGACCACACAAGATTATCTATGCTTCCTATTTTGGGAGCAAAGACTTTTCTTTTCTTGTGGATATTTCTAATCATATTGAGACAAAATGCAGGGCGATAGATGCATATCAATCGCAGTTTGGTGATGATGACCGTGCACGATCTATTTTTCAACCCGGTCTTTCCGTATTCGATCTAATTCGGACGAGAGGAGCTGCTTTGGGGCAACAGGCTCGAGTCGCTTACGCAGAAGCATATACGATCAAAGAAACGATTCTTATTGATGACCCTCTCTTGATGCAGGTACCATCGATTTAAGGTTATATATTTTATAGAGTAGGATTGACAGATTAGTGTATGAATATTTTATTCGCACGGTTTCATAATCTGTTCTTTTTTAAGATATCCTGCACCAAGTAACAACTCGACAATATGGTGTGCTTCTGCTTCATCAATCCCTGCTCCGAATCTGACCGTCCTCATCCCATAATCAAAGGCAATTTTACCTCCAATGTGCCCACGGAATTGACATACTGGACCTGAGAATTGAGACATCTGTTCCCATTGGGGCCCGACACGAAATCGTTGTGCCTGAGCGAGGGAATACTCTTTCGACTTACCCATGAAAGGAGGACCATCAACGATTCGGAGAGTCTCACTATTGACAAAAATGATTTCCCTGCCTGTCAATACACATATGAGTACCCAAGCTGCCCATAACCCTACCATTGTCCACCCGATAAGCCAACCTGCCATTATCAGCGACATTTCTTCAAAAGGATCATATAGCAGGATTTCATCGAAGATAAAGTAGTAAATTGATACCCAAACTATCAGTCCTGACATGAGGAAAACGATCAGGAAGATATTGCGTTGTGTAGGAATAGTCAATTTGATGGCATCGCTTTCGATATCAACTTTGGCTCTTCCGACATACGGCTTTTGAATACCCACTGCATTTCCTTCCTGATCATTTCAGGTTGTGAATAATGGCGGAAGGGGTGGGAATCGAACCCACCGGGGACAATATGATTGCCCCCCTCACGGCTTTGAAGGCCGGGACCGCCACCAGACGACATCCGCTTCCAGAGAGAGTATACACAAAATGTGTATGCAGTCAAGCCTTGTTGAACGAATCAATTGCTTTGAGATTTGGTATTGACTCATTTGCAAAAATAAAACACTCTATACTTGTGAGTATACTTAAACTTGATTCACCGTTGCAGTATGTTAAGGGTGTCGGACCGCGCAAAGCATCTATATTGGCTGAGCATGGCCTAAAGACAATCGAAGACCTGTTGCATTATTTACCACGCAAGTACCTTGATAGAACAACCGTGACTCCTATTGCCGAAGCTAAGGTTGATCAACTGGTGACAATTATCGGGCGAGTCAAGGCACATGGGAAGCTATTTGGAAAACGAAAAAGATATGAGGTCATTCTTCAAGATCACTCAGGGGCTATTTCTCTCCTTTGGTTTCAAGGTGTTCGATACTGGGAAAAGACGTTTAAGAAGGATCAGGTATATGCTGCTACCGGCGTAGTTGGGCAGTTTCAGGGAGCACAGATAGTTCATCCCGATCTCGAACGGTTGGAGGATGAGTCGGATGAGATGATTCATGCGGGGAGGATTATCCCAATATATCCGCAGACAGCAGATCTGACTAAGGCAGGGTTAAGCTCCAAATCGATTCGAAGAATTACGAGCTATATAGTCGAGCATCTTACAGGGAGAATGCATGATCCTCTTCCCGAGTCTGTGAGAGACAAACAAGGTTTGCCGAGTATTCACGATGCTATTATCAATACGCATTATCCGAAGAGTAGAGAAGATGTGGAAACCTGTCGAAGGAGACTCGCTTTTGAAGAATTGATTGAAATGCAGTATCTGGTGATACGAAACAAACTGGAAAAAGAGTCGACAGTCAAACCGCATACGTATAAGAGCACTGCTTCTAAAGTATCTCACTTTATTAACGACCTGCCATTCACTTTAACTGAAGGGCAACTTTTGGCAATTGATGAAATACGTGACGATCTTGTCACTGACCGTCCTATGAGAAGGATGCTACAAGGAGATGTCGGTTGCGGAAAGACCATAGTTGCGATTGTTTCGAGTCTTTTTGCCGCAGAGAACGCATTACAGACTGCTTTTATGGCACCGACAGAAATACTTGCAGAACAGCACTATCGGAACTGGTCTGAAGCGTTAGGAAAACAGGGAGCTGAAGTAGGTTTACTTACTGCTACGATGAAGACAGCTCAGAAAAAAGAAGTGATTGCACGATGTGCAAGTGGGGAGATTGATATCCTTTTTGGGACCCATGCTCTTATCTATGACAGCGTTGTTTTTAACCATCTTGGTCTTGTGATTATAGATGAGCAACACCGTTTCGGGGTTAAGCAACGTAGCCGATTATACAATAAGGGAGTCCAGCCCGACTTACTTGTCATGACAGCAACGCCGATCCCACGTACTCTGACTTTAACACTATATGGCGATCTGGATATTTCAACAATTAATGGATTACCTCCGGGGCGACAGCCTATAAAAACGGCATGGCGAAATAGTAGTGTGAAAGAGAAAGTTTTTGCCTATGTAGTCGATCAAGTTCAAGCAGGCGGGCAGGCATATATTATTTATCCTCTCATTGATAAATCTGAACGATTACCTTTAGAGTCGGTAGAGACCGCTTATGAAGAGT